>JALUFA010000189.1 GCA_027052485.1 Hydrogenothermaceae bacterium | reverse complement strand
TCAGTTGTTAACCGAGAGTTTAACAGCTTTAGAGTTTCAAGATATTTTAGCTCAACGGTTAAAAAAGAGTATAGAGTTTTTACAGGATGTTGAAAAAACTATTTTAAAAGTACTGCTTATATTAGGAATTAACGAAGAAGAATTTAAAGATAAACAAAACGAATTTAAGGAAAAACTAGAGCAGCTTGAGTGGAAAAAGGAAGTTTCACAGCAAGATGTTGACGATATATTAAAAGAATTTGGACTATAAAAAATTTTTATAGAGGACGTGCAATGAAGATAAACATTCCAGATGATATGAGAGAAATCTTAGATGAGTTTCTCATTGAAGCTGATGAAATCTTAGAACAACTAGACCAAGATTTAGTAGAACTTGAAGAAAACCCGAATGATAAAGAACTTCTAAATAAAATCTTTAGGGGAATGCATACCTTAAAAGGTGGGGCTGGTTTCCTTAACCTTACCTCTATTGTTGAGATAGCCCATAAAATTGAAGATATCTTCAATAAGTTAAGAAATGATGAGCTTCAGCTAAACTCTGAAATGATGGACGTTATCCTTGAGGGTATAGACAAACTCAAGGAAGGGTTAGAAAGATTAAAAGAAGAAGATGAAATCCCAGACGAAGATGAAGTAAAAGAGATTGTTAAAAAGCTTGAAGCAATTTTGGAAGGTAAAAACCCAAACGAGGTATCTTCAAATAATCAAAACGAGCAATCTAAAGAAAGTAATTCCCAAGACTTTGAAGAGTTCGAGTTTGTAGAAGGTGTAGATGAAGATATAAAAGAATTAATCAAGAAGTTTGGTGCAAAAGATTTAGCAGAGCTATTAGAAGATATTATTCTCCTTGCCCCAGATGAAAGACCTCCTCTTGAAGTTGTAGAAAAGCTAGAAAAACTTATTGAAGAAGGTAAGGATATAAAAGACCTTATTCGTCCAAAGAAAAAAGAGGAAAAACAGGAAGAAAAAAAAGAAGAACCACAACAAGCTTCCCAACAGCAACCTCAAAAACAGGAAGAAACCAAGCCAGCCAAAACGACACAACCTGTAAAAAAAGAAGAGCAGAAAAAGGTAGAGAAAAAGAAAAAATCGGATAAAAAAGAAGATGTAATAAGGGTTGACGTTGAAAGGGTAGAGGTTCTAATGAACCTTGTTGGAGAGCTGGTTTTAGATAGAAACCGTATAGTAAAGCTGGCCTCTAGCTTAACGGTAGAGCAAAACAAGAAAGATGAAAGTACCCTTGAAGAGCTTATAGAAGCTATCAACGGTATGAGCCGTACCGTTAGTGATCTACAAGACGCAGTAATGAAGCTGCGTATGCAACCTGTTAAAAAGATATTTAGTAAGTTCCCACGTATTGTTAGAGACCTCGCTAAAAAACTTAACAAAAAGGTTCAGCTCATCCTTGAAGGTGAAGATACAGAGATAGATAGAAGCATACTTGACAAACTGGAAGATCCTCTCATTCACCTTGTTAGAAACGCTATAGACCATGGTATAGAGCCCCCTGAAGAAAGAGTAAAAATGGGTAAACCAGAAGTGGGAACCATCAAACTAGGCGCTTATCAGGAAGGAGATAGAATTATCATCTACATTGAGGATGATGGTAGAGGAATAGACCCAGAAAAAATAAAACAAAAAGCTATAGAAAAAGGTTTAATAACTCCAGAGCAAGCGGCTAATATGTCTGACAAAGAAGCATTTGAACTTATATTCTTACCTGGCTTCTCTACTGCAGAACAGGTTAGTGATGTATCAGGCCGTGGTGTTGGTATGGACGTTGTAGCAGCCACCATCCACGCTTTAAGAGGAAATATAGAGATTGAGAGCCAACCAGGTAAAGGTACAAAGATTATCATGAAGCTACCACTAACGGTAGCAATCATAAGAACATTAATGGTGGCAGTAAACGACAGAATATTTGCCATCCCACTATTTTCAGTGGTTGAAATAGTTAGATATAAACCAGAAAACGTCAAAAAAGTAGGCCATTTCAAATCTTTAATGTTAAGGGATGAAGTTTACTTACTATTTACTTTAAACGAGCTGTTTGAAATAGAAGATAAGAAAGAGAAAGAGTTTGTGGTTATCGTAAAGGTTGGAGAGAAAAATATAGCTATAGCCGTAGAGGAATTATTTGGAGAAGAAGAAATTGTTATCAAACCTCTAGGAGAGCTCCTTGAAGATGTAAAAGGTATAGCTGGAGCAACAATAACAGGAGATGGTAAAGTCGTACTTATAGTAGACCCTAACTCTCTAATAAGTGATAAGAAAACACAACTTGCAGGGGTAATTTAAAATGGCAGAAAATGAAAACAAAGATATGCAAGTTTTAGGTATAAAGACAGTAGAAGAAGAGATAGTAAACGAAGAAAGGGTTATAACCTTCCGTTTAAATAACGAACTAGTAGGGATAGATATTAACGATATCACAAAGATAACGAAAGATGTTGAAATCACTCCAGTTCCTAAGACAAAAGAGTACATCCTTGGCGTTATGAACCTCAGAGGTAATATCCTTCCCGTTGTTTCTTTAAAGAAAATGTTTCACCTTGAAGATAAGGAAGAAGACTATGAATCACCGGTAGTTATAGTGGTTGAGACAGATTTAGGGCAGATAGGAACAACTGTTGACAAGATTGAAGGAGCAGTAAAGATATCCCCTGATGACATCCAACCTCCTCCAATGAACGCTATAGGAATAGACCCAGAGTACATAAAAGGAGTGGTAATGCTACCAGATGATCTGCTTATCCTTTTAGATATCAAAAAAATCTTCAAAAAAGAGGATAAAAATGGCTAAGAAAAAAGATTTTTTACCAAAGATTCTAGAAACTGGGGCTAACGAACTTGAAGTTATAGACTTTAGAATGTACGAAAAACTTGACGATGGTAGCATTTATGAGTGGGTTCTAGGAGTTAACGTAGCAAAAGTTAAAGAAGTTATATTAAAGCCTGACAATATAGTTAAAGCTCCCGGTATGCCCCCTGAAGTAGAGGGGATGGCAAAAATAAGGGGAGAAATTGTACCTATAGTAAACCTGGCAAAATGGATGAAGATAAAAGAGCCATCAGAAGATGCAGGTAAGTATGTAATAGTAATGGAATTTCTAAGAGAGATTGTAGGGGTCATAGTCCATGATGCAAAAAGAATCAGAAGAATCAAATGGTCTGAAATAAAAAGACCTCCACCTAGTATAGATGAACGATTAGGTGGAAAAGTTGTAGGTATCATAGAAATAGAAGGCGGCCAGCTTTTATTACTGCTCGACTTTGAAGGAATTCTTGATGAACTTGGAATGATTAAAATTTTTGGAATCAAGGAAGACGTTCCAGAAGATGAAGTAAAGAGAGAAGGTAAATTTAAAATCCTCATCCTCGACGACTCTCCAGTTGCAAGAAGGATAATAAGAGGTATCTTAGAAAGAGATGGACATGAAGTAATAGAAGCCCAAAATGGTATAGAAGGCCTAAAGATTCTTGAAAAGTTACTAGAAGAAGCTAAAGAAGAAGGTGTAGACATAACAGATAAAGTGCAGCTAATAGTTTCAGATATAGAGATGCCTGGAATGGATGGTTTAACATTTACAAAGAAAGTAAAAGAACATCCAGAATTTAGTAAAATACCGGTTATAATAAATACATCATTAAGTGATAAGGCTACTGTTGATAAGGCAAAAATGGTACACGCAGACGCACATCTAGTTAAATTTGATGCCCCAGACTTGCTAAGACTGGTCCATAAGATTGCTATCAAAAAAAATAAGTAAGGAGGTTTAGAAGTGGCACTACCACCACCGGAAACGAGATTTTTAATAGTTGATGATATGGCAACAATGAGAAGAATTATAAGAAGTTTATTGGAACAACTTGGATATAAAAACATAGACGAAGCAGAAGATGGGAAAGAAGCTTTAGCTAAACTAAAGTCAGGAAAGTATGATTTTGTTATTACAGACTGGAACATGCCTAATATGACTGGTTTAGAGCTAGTTCAGGAGATAAGAAAAGACCCTGAATTGAAGCACTTACCTGTTTTAATGGTTACAGCTGAAGCTAAAAAAGAAAACGTACTTATGGCAATAAAAGCAGGTGTAAACAACTATGTTGTAAAACCTTTTACAGCTGAAACACTGAAAGAAAAGATAGAAAAAGTTTGGGATGCTATATCCAAAAACAAATAAAGGTTTATAAATGCCCCCAAGAAATGGAAAAAATGATAAAAATGGAAAGCTCACAGGCGGCAAAAAGGCCGCTATTCTTATTTCTTTGCTCCCCGAAGATAAAACCGCAAAGATTTTTAAACATCTAAAAGAAACAGAGATAGAAAGGTTAGTTAAACATATTGTTAGTCTTGAACCTCCAGATAAAGAAACTGCAAAGCAAGTACTCGAAGAAGCTTTAGAAAAAATAAAAAACATTTCTCCTATCAAGGTTGCTCCCGATAATGTTAAGAAGATATTAGAACAAATCCTACCTCCTGAAAAACTTCAAAAATTATTTGAAGAAACCCTAACTGCAGAAGAAGGAAAAGCTATATTTAAGGAACTTGAGAAACTTGATGCAAAACTTATAGCTAATCTCCTTCAAAACGAGCACCCTCAGGTGATAGCATTAGTTTTATCCCAGATTAACCCAGCCAAGGCGGCAGAGGTTATCCAGTACTTACCTAAACGCTTAGGTGTTACAAATGTTAGGGAAGAGGTCATAAAACGTATAGCTTCCATAGAAAAAATATCATCCCAGATGATTAAGTTTATAGCTGACGTACTGGAGGAAGAACTATTAACAATAGGTGCTGGAGAAGAAGAAACATTAAGCGGTATTGATATAGCTGCTGAAATAGTAAACGCTCTACCTAAGGAGCTACAAGTAGAAATCCTTGAAGACTTAGAGAAGGAAGACCCTCGCCTTGCTGAAGAAATTGAAGAGAGAATGTTTAAATTTGAAGATATTGCTAAACTTACAGATAGAGATATTATTGAAATTCTTAAAGAAGTTGATAAAAATGACCTTCTTGTTGCCCTCAAGGGTGCCCCTCAAGAAATTCTTGATAAGTTCCTAAACAACATGTCAAAAAGGGCAGCCCAGATGTTCTTAGAAGATATGGAAGTTTTAGGACCCGTTAAAAAATCCGATGTAGAAAACGCCCGTAAAAAAATCATTACAGTTATCAAAAAATTAATCGAAAAAGGTGTTATAGAGTACGGCTCCGGCGAAGAAATGCTTTAAAGGAGGGCATACTAAGTGCCTGATGATTTTCTCTCTCAAGAAGAGATAGATGCTCTTCTAGGCTTAGATAGCGACTCTTCAAAAGAAGAAAAGAAGGAAGAAGAAAAAATAAAGCCTTTTGATTTTTCACAGGTAGAGCATGTAAAAAAAGGCGGACTTCCGGGATTAGAACTTATTTTTGAACGCTGGGTAAAGATTTTTAGAGAAGAAATCCGTAAAATGATATCCAGCGTAAATATGGTATCTAAAGATGATATATATATAACCAGATTTCAAAATTTCATGCTGAAAATCCCTCTTCCTGCAAGTTATACGATTTTCAGTATGAAACCTCTTAAGGAGAACGCTCTTTTAGTACTAGACTCAAGACTTGTTTTTACCATAATAAGTGTTTTGTTTGGAGGACCTCCGAAACCATTTAAAGTAGAGGGTAGAGAGTTCACAAAACTAGAGCTACGAGTAGTACATGACATAGTAAATACAATTCTGAAAACCTTTGAAAGTGTATGGGCTAATGTCTATCCTGTAACTGTAGAAATAAAATCAATAGAGCTAAACCCTACTCTAGCCCGTATAGTTTCCCAGAATGAGAAAGTAGTTATCGTTGAGCTTTCAATGGATATAGATGGTTATACAGCTCCATTTTTCTTTTGTTTCCCTCAAAGCATGTTTTTACCAATAAAAGATATTATTTATACAGAAATAGCAAACCTCGAACGAGACCCTGTGTGGGAGAGAAACTTAGAGGCAAAAGCTTTAAAACTTGATACAAACATGTGGCTAGAGCTTGCACGAAAAGAATTTAAGATAGGAGATATTCTAAAATGGGATGTTGGAACAGAATTAAAATTTGATGTAATGATAAACGATCTTCTCAAGATGTATGCTGAAAACAAACCTGTATTTAAAGCAAAACTAGGCCAAAAAAATGGAAAGTTTGCGGCAAAAATAGTTGACATAATAAAAGAAGAAAATAAGTGAGAGAGGAATTATGGCTGAAGAAAATAACCAAGAGCAACAGGAAAATATAGACCAAGAAGAACTGGCAAAGCAATGGGAAGAAGCTTTGTCCCAGCAACAGTCCGAAGGCAGTCAGGAAAATACCGAGTCTTCACAAGGAGAAAGTCAATCATCGGAAAATAGCCAACAGTCGTCTGAGGAAAATGTAGACCAAGAAGAACTGGCAAAGCAGTGGGAAGAGGCTTTATCTCAGCAGCAGGAAGGTTCACAAAAATCGCAAGAAGAAATGAATCAAGAGGATTTAGCTAAACAGTGGGAAGAAGCTTTATCCCAGCAGGAAGAAAGCACATCTTCTTCTAAAGAAGGAATTGATGAAGAGTTATTGAAGGATTTAGATATTGATAAAGAAAAATTAGAACTTCTTTTAGACATTCCCTTAGAAATATCAGTAGAGATAGGGAATAAGGTTATCCCACTTGAAGACATCTTAAAAATGACTCCCAACACGATTGTAGAGCTTGAAAGGTACATAAACGAACCTATAGACATAAAGGTAAACGGGAAACTCATCGCTAAAGGTGAGCTTTATACTGTCGAAAATAATTTTGGAGTAAAAATTACAAGCATTATTACCGTACAGGAAAGAATGAAACTTTTAATGGAAGAGATGGAGTAATAATATGGCAGTTAACTTTCAACCTTTATACATACTTGCAGCAGGTGGAGAAAGGGCTTTTAACCAGCTAGATGTGGTATCAAACAATCTTGCAAATGTTGATACACCCGGTTTTAAAAAACTCGTTCTTGAAGAGATGGCTCAGCGAGTGCCACAAAACCCCGATAGTGCTAAAGACCTGTTTGTTTTTCCAAGATTTAAAGACACTCCGGTTATAACAACCCAAGGACACTTACAAAAAACAGACAGGCCTTTGGATGTAGCAATTCAGGGTGATGGGTTCTTTATGGTAAAGATAAAAAACAAAACAGTACTAACAAGAAACGGCCACTTCTTTATAAAGCAAAATGGAACCCTTGTAGACGTTAACGGTCATCCTGTTTTAGGGGAAAACGGAAAACCTATAGTGGTAAATACACAAAAACCAACTAATATTACTATTGCAAGCGACGGAAATGTCTATCAAGGAAGACAGAAAGTTGGCAAGCTTTTAATCAAAAACTATGAAAACATAAAACCTCTTGGAGATTCGTACTACGAAGGCAAAGGAAAAGAAAAACCACCCAAGTTTACACTCCTGCAAGGTTTTCTAGAAGGCTCAAATGTAAACCCAATAAAAAGCATGGTAGAGCTTATTAACGCCCAGAGAAGAATGGAAATATACGGTAGCATGATGAAAGGGCTAGATGCTATAGAACAAAAAACTACAGAGATTGGAAGAGTTTAAGGAGGAATAAAATGATAAGAGCGCTATGGACGTCTGCTTCTGGAATGGAAGCCCAGCAAACGAACCTTGATGTAATATCAAACAATATAGCAAACGTAAACACAGTAGGATATAAGAAAAGCAGAGCAGATTTTGAAGACCTGATATACCAAAACCTTAGAGACCCAGGGGTTATGAGCTCGGATGAAACTACAGTTCCAACAGGAATTCAAATAGGCCTTGGGGTAAAGCTTTCTGATGTTTCAAAAACATTCACTCAGGGAAGTTTGATAAAAACAGACAGGCCTTACGACGTGGCAATACAGGGACATGGATTTTTTAAAATAGAGCTTCCAGGTGGAGGAGAAGCCTACACAAGGGCTGGAAATTTTCAGATAGACCCAGAAGGATACCTAGTCACACCAGAGGGTTATAAACTATCACCTAATATACAGATAAACGACCCACAGACCCTTATAAGTGTAAACATCAGTGAAAATGGTAAGGTGTATGCCGTAAGAAACTCAGGAGGAACCCAAACAACTGAAGAGATTGGAAACATTAAACTGTATAGATTTGTAAATCCATCTGGTTTACAGGCCATAGGACAAAATCTCTTTAAACAAACTCCCGCATCTGGAGAGCCAATAGAAGGAGACCCAAATACTGATGGTTTTGGAAAGTTAGCCCAAGGTTTTTTAGAAGCATCAAACGTGAATATTGTCAATGAGATGGTTAACCTTATAGTAGCTCAAAGGGCTTACGAGATGAATTCAAAAGGTATAACAACCGCAGATGAGATGCTACGAACCGTTTCTACCCTTAAAACTTAAAGCTATCCTCTTCCTCCTTCTCTTCCTTCCCCTTGTATCATTTGCAAGTCAGATAACCATAACACTTAAGGATGTAGCATTTGTTAATAGTAATGATGTTTATCTAAAAGATATAGCTAATATTGATACAAAATCCCCGTCTTTAAAAAAATATCTTTCAGAAATAAAACTAACTACTATCTACAGACCCAAAACCATCATAACAAGCAAACTAGTACAACAA
>JALUFA010000188.1 GCA_027052485.1 Hydrogenothermaceae bacterium | reverse complement strand
AAATATCCCAGTCTTAAAGCATAAAATAGAATAACAAGATATCTTGAAAAGAGTATCCACCAAATGTAAGCAAAAAAGATACTCCAGCTCCACTTCATAGAACCGTAGATTGCTGCTACAAGACCATATATACTTGTCCACATTGAAATCCTCTGATCTCTAACAAAATACCAGACGTACAATGTAGTAATACGTGGAGATAGTTTTTTTGCCCTATATGTGGCCCTTAGAGAGTTTCCAAACCAACGTAGCATAAGCATTGTTGCGCCTTTTATGAAGGATGGGTCTGGAGGACTCTCTTTGGTGTATACCATAACATCGGGGATGTATAGCATCTCCCATCCATTTTTAAGAACGTAAAACCACGTAGACTTGTCATCCCCTGTTAGGAACTTTAACCAACCAATTCTCCAGTGGGAGATAAAGTCATCCTGTACCGTTTGTGTAAACTCAGGATCCAAGAATAAAGAACCCCTATACATTGAGTATCTACCTGTTAAAGTGATAACCCTTTTTGATAAGGAAACTGAAGACATTACAAAATCTCTTTGAGCGAAACGAAGGTGGTACCATATCTTATAAAGTTTCCATGTAAAATTTTTTTCTTCTAAGATACAATCCTCATCTGTGGTAACAGCCCCTAATTTAGGATTAACTGCAAATATTTGTGCGCATTTGTATATAGAATCTTTCGTTAGTATTGTATCTCCGTCCACCAGTGCAACTACAGAATCAACAAGTTTGTTTGCTTCTTCTTTTAAGATTCTAAAAGCAACAGCAAGACCGTCCCTCTTTCCAGTTCCTGCAAATTGGGTAATAATAAGTTCTGCCTTTTCTGGAGGTTCTAGAATAGACCATAGCTTCTTTACAAGGTTTTTTTCTGAATCTTCTACAACAGACGCAATTAAGGTCGCTTCCATTCCTTTATTTACACAGTTTATAACCTCTTCTATTGCAGCTTTATAAACTTTTGTTGATATATCCTCCGGAATTCGGAAAGTAGTAACAATTATGTAAACTTTTTTTGGGTATACATCCTCTGTGTTTGAATAAAACTCCTCTGCTAATTTACGAAGCTTTGGGAAATATACTCTTCTATAAAAGATGCCTCTAGCTGCATTATATAAAAACCATGTATATCTCCAGATAGCAACTGTTCCAATAATAATAAGGTACTTTATTGAATCAGGAGTAAAATAGGGCTTTGGTATCCATAAAGCAAATCCCAGTAAGAAAAGCATATAAAAAAAGTTATAAATGACTTCTTTAATCATTTTTCCTTTTTTATATAAACCTTGCACTTGTTGTTTATCAACAGGTTATTTTCAATACTTTTTTGCGGTAATCTCATTATTTTCAAACCACAAAATGTATTTTCAAGGATGAGATTGTTTTTAACCGTGTTGTTTATTCCAAATTCTCTTGTATCTCCCCCAAGTCTAACACCGCTTCCTTGATTTTTTAAAATTATGTTGTTCTCAATTAAACTATTATTCCCTCTTATAGAGATACCGCCAACGGTTTCTTGTTTATTCCCACCACATACATTATCGGAAATAATTATATTTGTTGAATTTTCTTTCACATCTACACATTCACTACCGTAAGTAAAAATAAAATTGTGATGGATAAGTATATTTTGGGTTTTATCCGGATGGCCTTTGTCTTGCTCTGGGGCTGTACCTATATAAATTCCTTCTCCATTTTTCTTACCTCTGTGAAATACAAAATCCCTAAGTCCACAGTGAGATATATTATTCCATGCTATTTCTGAGTTTTTTACATACTTTAACCTTACACATTCCCCTAGGGCATTTTTGATATCATTCCTTATTATCCTTATTCCCTGTAAGTACTTATCTGGTGAGCCTTTTATGTATATAAGCTTATCGTGGTAGCACTTTTTCTCCTTACAATTACGAAAGTAGCCGTTAATTTTTAGATTTATAAGCTGAATATAACTGTGGGTTATATAGATAACTTTTCCTTTTGGTTTGTTATTACCTACTATATACGTGTCGGGTGTTCCTATTATTGTTATTGGTTTATTTAGCTTGCCATCCCTAACTGTATTTATACTTTCCCTATAAACTCCGGGCATAATAAGTATTGTATCTCCGGGAAAGGCTTCATTAATAGCCTGTTGAATAGAGGAGTAATGTTTTCCCGTTTTATCTACTATTAAAAGGTTTCCCCCATTGTAAATTTTTATATCTGTTCCTGAGGCTAAACTTACAGCTAAAAGTAATAAAGCTATAACAACTTTACCAACATAGAGCATAGTAAGTTTCCAAACTTCTTATTTCCGGTATATCGTAAAATACTCCATTTAAATCAAAGATATTTTTATTCTTATAAAGAGAAGTATCTTTAGGCAGATTTGTAAAACTTCCTGTAAATACTAAATTTTTCTTATTAATTGCATTTTCTAACGAAATAAAATCTTCATCCTTTATATCTATAAAATCCCCAAATGTTTTTCTTACCTTCTCAGCATTAACAAGGGGGTCAAAGTAATAAACTTTGAAGCCTGAATCCAACAGTTCCTTAGCTAAGTATATAGCTGGACTTTCCCTTACATCATCTGTTCCTGGCTTGAAAGCTACTCCTAAGATAACAACCTCTTTACCTTCTGCGTGTTCCTCTATAAGATGTTTGGCTTTTTTTATATGAGAGTAGTTAGAAGGAAGCACACTTTCTAGAAGAGGTTCTTCTATATTCTTCTTTTTTATAAGTGATAGTAAACCTTTAACGTCTTTAGGTAAACACGAACCACCAAACGCAAATCCCGGTTTTAGATATGTGGGAGATATGTTTAGTTTTCTATCTTTACAAAAGACATCCATAACAAGCCTGCCATCTGCTCCAAACTGCTTAGCGGCATATCCAATTTCATTGGCAAAGTCTACTTTGATTGCATGCCAAATGTTATCAACATACTTTACCATCTCAGCTTCAACAAAGGGTATAACTATTTTTTCATTAGGCATTGATTTATAAATTTCTAAAAGTTCTTGAGCAGTTTTTTCATCGGTTGTTCCTATCACAGTTTTAGGAGGATTAAAGAAATCATAAATAGCGCTTCCTTCTCTTAAAAACTCGGGATTAAAGGCGTATCCGAAATCTTTTTGGTACTTCTTATTTGAATATTTTTCTAAGGTTGGTATTATAAGTTCCTGAGAGGTAGTAGGAGGAATTGTACTTCTGTATACTACGTAATAGTACTTATCTAAGCTTTTTAAAGACTCTCCTATTTCCTTCGCTGCTTGTTCTACATACGTAAGGTCTACAGAACCATCTTTTTTGGAAGGTGTGCCAACACAAACAAAGCATAAATCAGATTTTTTTACCGCTTCATCTATACTGGTAGTAAACTCTAACTTACTTTTAACTTCTTGAAAAAGCTCATCAAGACCCTCTTCATAAATTGGAAGTTTACCCTTTTTAAGCATATCTACCTTTGAACTATCTATATCCATACCTATTACGTTATAACCCATCTTAGCTAGACATGCAGAACCAACTAACCCAACATAACCAAGCCCTATAACGGCGATATTTTTGACCATGATACATTCCTCAGAAAATTTATAGAATTATAGTTTTTATAATAATGATATTTTATGAAAAAACAAACGAACTCTAAATTATGCCCGAGGCGGGAGTCGAACCCGCACGCCCTTGCGGGCAGGGGATTTTGAGTCCCCCGCGTCTGCCAATTCCGCCACTCGGGCTTTAAAAAATTTTAGTACTTTCTTTCTTGAGGTTGATATTTAGTGATAGTTACATCTATGTACTCTACCTTTGGACCGTCTTCTGTATAGTACGTTAATGAGTGTTTTAGGAAGTTTTCATCATCTCTGTTAGGATAGTCTCTTCTTGCGTGAGCTCCTCTAGACTCTTTTCTCATTTCAGCTGTTACTGCAATAACTTCAGCCAGGTCTAGAAGGTTTCCAAGCTCTAGGTAGTTTATTAGCGCAGTGTTAAACAGTTTACTACTATCTCCAGGTGCAAGGTTTTTGTATCTTTCTTTTAGCTCTCTAATTTTTTCTATAGCTTCTTGCATTGGTTTCTCTTCTCTAAAGATACCAACTTTGTCCCACATTGTTTGAGCCATTTCTGTTCTAATGTCATTAATGTTTTCTGTACCTTCTTTTTTCAATAGCGCTTCTATTTCTTTTCTGGCTCTTTCTTCTTCTGCTTTGTAGTCGTAAGTAGTGTCATCTGGAATGTTTTCTGCATACTCAGCAGCGGCTGCACCTGCAGGTTTTCCAAACACAACGATATCAAGCAGTGAGTTTCCACCAAGTCTGTTTGCTCCGTGAACTGAAACACAGGCACATTCGCCTACTGCAAATACCCCTTTAACAGGTGTCATGGATGTTTTGTAATCTTCTACGTGGATACCACCCATTGAGTAGTGGGCTGTTGGTCTAACAGGTATTGGTTCTTCAATAGGGTCTACACCTTCAAAGTCAATAGCAAGCATTCTTATCTGAGGAAGTCTCTCTTTTATCTTTTTGGCTCCTAGATGTCTGAGGTCAAGGTGAACGTAGGCGTTCATTCCTTCGCCCCAACCTCTACCTTCAAGGATTTCTGTTTCAATAGCCCTTGCAACTAAGTCCCTTGGGGCTAGCTCCATTTTTTCTGGAGCGTATCTTTTCATAAATCTTTCACCTTTGTTGTTGATTAGGTATCCACCTTCACCTCTTGCACCTTCAGTAACGAGGATACCTGTTGACCTTAGTCCAGTTGGGTGAAACTGAACGAACTCCATATCTTTTATAGGAATACCAGCTCTATAACATGCAGCGATACCATCACCAGTAGAACCGATAGCGTTTGAGTTTCTAACCCAGTAAACCCTTGCGTATCCACCTGTTGCAAATATAATAGCTTTTGCCTTTATTACGTGGACTTCTCCTGTTCTTATGTCTATTGCAATAACACCTTTTGCCTCGTTATTATCAACTAAAAGTTCTTTTACGTACCACTCATTTAAAAACTCAACACCTTCTTTTAAACACTGCTCGTACATTGTATGGAGCATTACGTGTCCTGTTTTATCTGCTGCATAACATGTTCTTGGGAAACCTGCTCCACCAAAAGGTCTCTGAGCTATTCTCCCATCTGGAAGTCTGGAAAACGGAACGCCCATGTGTTCAAGTTCGTAGATTCTCTTAGGTGCTTCCTCACACATAAACTCAATAGCATCTTGGTCTCCAAGGTAGTCAGAACCTTTGACTGTGTCAAAAGCGTGAACCTCTGGACTATCTGAATGGTCAACGTTAGCTAAAGCTGCGTTAATACCCCCTTGGGCTGCTCCTGTATGTGATCTTGTAGGGTAAACTTTACTGATTACTCCAACTTTTACATTTTTATTTTTATTTGCTTCTAAGGCTGCCATTAATCCGCCGCCACCTGCTCCAACAATTAAAACATCATAACTGAGCATTTTTTCCTCCTCGAGTTCTATTCGCAAAATTAAGTAAATTATAGCAGGTATAAAACTGTTTGACAAAGAGTGGTAAAATTTATATAACACGCTATTTTCTTAGATAAATTCCATTTTTGAGAGGTAAGTGTATGTCTGAAGAAAAAAAACAGACTGTTGATTATGGCGCTGAAGCAATAGATGTTGTAGAAGGACTAGACCACGTTAGAGCCCGTCCTGCCATGTATATAGGAGATGTGGGAGAAAGGGGTCTCCATCACCTTATTTGGGAGCTAGTTGATAACGCAGTTGACGAAGCAATGGCAGGATACGCCAAAAACATATCTGTAATAATCCACGAAGATGGTTCTGCAACTGTTGAAGATGACGGTAGAGGTATACCTGTAGACATACACCCTAAAACTGGTAGACCTGCTGTTGAGATGGTATTTACGAAACTTGGAGCTGGTGGGAAGTTTTCAAAAAAGGCTTATGAGTACTCAGGCGGGTTACACGGTGTAGGAGCTTCCGTTGTAAATGCACTTTCCAAATGGCTGGTAGTCGAAGTATACAGAGACGGAAAAGTTTACCGTCAGGAGTATGAGTACGGACGACCAATAACAGACCTTAAAGTTGTTGGAGAAACAAAGAGAACCGGTACAAAAGTCACGTTTATGCCTGATGATTCTATTTTTGAGACTGTAAACTTTAAGTATGACACTATAGCTAAAAGACTAAGAGAACTTGCCTTTCTAAACTCAGGTGTAAGATTTTTTGCAAAAGATGAAAGAAAAGACCTAGAAGATGAGTTTTTATATCACGAGGGAATAAGAGATTTTGTAAGGGTTTTAAATCAGGCAAAAGAGCCTCTTTTTGAAGAGGTGATATATATAAACGATAAAAAAGAAAGAGTACTGGTGGAAGTTGCGTTCCAGTACACAAAAAGCTACAACGAAGTGATTGAAAGTTTTGTAAATAACATAAAAACCGTTGAAGGTGGTACCCACGTAGCTGGTTTTAGAGCTGCCCTTACAAAGGCAATGAATAAAACCCTTTCAGGAATGAGGCTTCCAAAAGAGTTAAAAGGAGGAATAAAAGGGGAAGATCTTAGAGAAGGGTTAACGGCTGTAATATCTGTAAAAGTTCCTGAGCCCCAATTTGAAGGGCAGACAAAAACAAAACTTGGAAACCAAGAAGTAAAGAAGATAGTAGAAAACGTCGTTTACGAACATCTACTAAACTTTTTTGAAAAAAATAAAGACATTGCAGTAAAGATTGCAGAAAAGGCTATAGAAGCCGCAATAGCAAGAGAAGCGGCGAGAAAGGCAAAAGAAGTTTCTAGAAGAAAGTCATTCTTAGAGGACACCTCTCTACCCGGAAAACTGGCTGACTGTTCGGAAAAAGACCCAGAGAAGTGTGAACTTTTTATTGTTGAGGGAGAATCTGCTGGAGGTTCTGCAAAACAGGGTAGAGACAGAATTCATCAGGCCATACTTCCACTTAAAGGTAAAATCTTAAACGTTGAAAAAGCAAGGATAGATAAAATCCTCTCAAACGAAGAAATCAGGTCAATAATAAATGCGATAGGAACAGGTATAGGTCTCAACATGGAAGAAGATGAAGGTTTTGACCTTTCAAAGCTTAGATACCACAAAATCATACTTATGGCAGATGCGGACGTAGACGGAGCCCACATAACAACGCTACTCTTAACGTTATTCTATAGATACTTTCCTCAGCTTATAGAGCATGGTTTTTTATACATCGCTCAGCCACCTTTATACAGGCTAAAAAAGGGAAGAACTACACTTTACGTAAAGGATGACGATGAACTGGCAAAAATCATCATTGATTTTGCATCTGATGAACTTCAGATATTAGGCAGAGATATAGCAAAAAATGATGTAAAGGAACTAGCAAAAAAAGCTAAAGAGTACGCTGACTTAAAGAAAAGTTTAACCAAAAAGAGAGACAAAGAAATCATAGATACCCTCATAAAGCTTAAAGTAAACGAGGACGATTTAACATCGGAAGAAAAAGTTAAAGAGATTGTAGAAAAAGCAAAACAACTACTGCCACAGTATGAAATCTATTATGAGCTAGACGAGTTTGAAGGCGGTTATGATATTTTCTTTGACAAAGAAGAGATATTCGGTAGAGTTTCTACAAAAATAGATAATGAATTTTTAACCCTATACGCATATCGCCGTTTACTTGAGCTAGACAGAGAAATTGAGAAAATTACAGGGGAGCTACCGTTAACGATTGTTGCTAAAGGTAAAACTTACGAGGTTTCAAACTTCGACCAACTTTACGATGTGATATGGGAAATTGGTATACAGGGAGTTGAAATCCAAAGATACAAAGGTCTTGGAGAGATGAATCCGGAACAGCTTTGGGAAACAACGATGAACCCAGAGACTAGAAGACTACTACAAGTCACTATTGAAGATGCAGCTATCGCAGATGAGATTTTTTCTATCTTAATGGGTGAAAAGGTAGAACCACGCAAAGAGTTTATAATGAAGTACGCCAAGGAAGTTAGAAACCTTGACGTTTAAACGTACTTAGCTATTTCTTCTAAGAGGGCAAGGAGAACTTTTTTAACACTCTCCTTGTCTTTTGCAACTAAAGGTAAAACCTGAACGTCATCATCGAGGTCAAGAGCCGTTCTTATATCCTGTGGATCCCAAGCACCATCCAAGTCTTGTTTATTACATCCAACTACAAAAGGAGCAGGATATCTGGATTCAAAGAAGTTAATTATTTTTCTTGCTTCGTGGAACGTTTTTGGGTCTGTACTATCTACCAGTACTACAAGACCTACCATTCCCTTTCCAAGGATATCCCACATAAAGTCAAATCTAGACTGACCTGGCGTACCGAAAAGATATAGGATATGGTCGTCATCAATTTTTATACGACCAAAGTCCATAGCAACTGTTGTGTGGTCTTTTTTTGATTTTTCATCTTTTTTTGTTGTTTTTGCCTCTGTTTTGACTGTTTCTATTTCACTAACAGTATTAATAAATTCGGTTTTACCAGCTGCATAAGGACCTGCAACAACTATTTTTATTTGTTGTGCCTTGCCATCACCGTTTTTCCCCATTTATAATCCCTTTATAACTTGTTTAATCTTGTTTAAAAGTTTTTTAGTTATGTTGAATCCCAATTTTTTCTTTCGTTTTGCCCTTTTTATTATATCGGCTGCTAAAAG
>JALUFA010000187.1 GCA_027052485.1 Hydrogenothermaceae bacterium | reverse complement strand
GGATATACAAAGAAATGGAAAAAAGCTATCGTTAAAATAGATAGTGAAAAACCAATAAATATTGCTGAATTAGTGTAAGAGGTGAAAGAAAATGGGTGTTAGAAAATTAAAACCAGTAACTAACGGTACTAGACACGCTGTTCTATACGACTTTGCAGAAATAACCAAAACAGAACCTGAAAAGTCTCTAGTTGAACCGTTAAAGAAAAAAGCTGGTAGAAACAACCAAGGAAGAATTACCGTTAGACATAGAGGTGGCGGACACAAGAGACTATACAGAATAATAGACTTTAAAAGAGATAAATGGGGCGTGCCAGCTAAAGTGGCTGCTATAGAGTACGACCCAAACAGAAGTGCAAGAATAGCCCTTCTCCATTATCTCGATGGAGAAAAAAGATACATTATTTGGCCTGAGGGACTACAGGTAGGAGATATGGTTGTAGCTGGACCTGATGCAGAAATTAAAACAGGAAACGCTTTACCACTAGAAAATATCCCTGTAGGTACATTCGTTCACAACGTTGAGTTGACTCCAGGAAAAGGCGGACAGCTTGCAAGAGCTGCTGGAATGTCAGCACAAATCCTTGGAAGACAGGGAGATTACATACAACTTAGACTTCCATCCGGTGAAATTAGATTGGTTCATAAAAAGTGTATGGCAACAGTTGGAGCGGTAGGTCTAGCCGAACACGAACTGGTAAAACTCGGTAAAGCTGGAAGAAAAAGATGGCTCGGTATCAGACCAACAGTTAGAGGTACTGCGATGAACCCTGTAGATCACCCACACGGTGGTGGTGAAGGAAAAACATTTGGTAAACATCCAGTTTCTCCTTGGGGACAACCTACAAAAGGATACAAAACTAGAAGAGGTGCTAAATACTCTGACAAATTCATAATCAAACGCAGAGGTAAATAAGAATGGGATACAAAGGTAAGTGGAACGAAAGAAATAAAAATCCATATGTAAATGAAAAGCTACTAAAGAAAATAAGAAAAATGAATGAAACTGGTGAAAGAAAGGTTATAAAAGTTTGGGATAGAGCCTGCACTATAACTGAAGAGATGGTAGGGCATACAATAGCCGTTTACAACGGAATGAAATTTATCCCAGTTTACATCCAGCCTGAAATGGTTGGACACAAGCTTGGAGAGTTCTCTTTAACAAGGACATTTAGAGGACACCCTGATAAATCTGGAAAAGCAGTTAAGAAAAAATAAGAGGTGAAGAAAAATGGCACAAGCTACACAAGAAAAAGAGGCAAGAGCTATACATAGAAATGCTCCAATTTCTCCTACAAAAGCCAGACAGGTGATGAACCTTATAAGAGGTAAAGATGTTGGTACCGCCCTTGCTATACTACAGGGCTTAAATAAAAGAGCAGCAAGAATTGTTGAAAAACTACTGAAAAGTGCTATAGCCAACGCTGAAATGAAAGACATGGATATAGACAACCTCTACATTAAAGATATCAGAGCTGATGATGGCCCTATGCTTAAAAGGTATATGCCAAGAGCATACGGTAGAGCTACTATGATAAGAAGAAGATATTCACATCTCACAATAAAATTAGCTGAAAGGCAGTAAAAGGAGGATAAAAAGTGGGTCAGAAAGTTCATCCAATAGGATTTAGATTAGGTTTAACAAAAGACTGGCAATCAAAATGGTATACAGATAAGAAAAACTACGCTAAAACTCTCCACGAAGATATAAAAATAAGAAACTTTATTAAAGAAAAATACAAAGCTGCCGGTATCTCTCAGGTCTTAATTGAAAGACTTGGAGACAAACTGAGAATAAAAATACTCGCGTCAAAACCAGGTATTGTAATTGGAAGAAAAGGTGCAGAAGTTGAAGAGCTAAACAAAATCCTTCAAGCGCTTACTGATGCAAAAGAAATTACCGTAAATGTTGACGAAGTAAAGGTTCCTGAACTTGACGCTCAGCTTGTAGCAGAAGACATAGCCCTACAGCTTGAAAGAAGGGTTTCCCACAGAAGAGCTATGAAGAGAGCTATTGATAATGCAATGAGAGCTGGTGCTAAGGGAATAAAAACACAGGTTGGCGGTCGTATCGGTGGAGTAGACCTCGCTAGAAAAGAATGGATTCTTGAAGGAAGAATGCCTCTTCAAACACTAAGAGCAGATATCGATTACGGATACGCAAGAGCTTCTACAAAGTATGGAATTCTTGGAGTTAAAGTTTGGATATACAAAGGTGATAAGCTAGACGCTCAAAAAGAGGAAATCCTTAACAAGATAGAAGAAGAACTAAAAGTAGATGAAAAGAGAAAATAATTAGGAGGAATAGATAATGTCTCTTTTACAACCTAAAAAATTAAAATGGAGAAAACAGCATAGAGGCAGAATGAAGGGAAAAGCTACCAGAAGAAATAAGGTAGCTTTCGG
>JALUFA010000186.1 GCA_027052485.1 Hydrogenothermaceae bacterium | reverse complement strand
GGTGTCAAGGAGGAGAAACAAAATACGGCATTTCAAAGAAAGCCTATCCTAACCTTGACATTAAAAACCTTACCCTTCAGCAGGCTAAGCAGATTTACTACAATGACTACTGGTTAAAATCTAAAGCAGATAAAATGCCCCCAAGGCTTGCATTAATACATTTTGACACAGCGGTTAATGCTGGAGTAAGAACCGCAGGAAAACTCTTACAAAGAGCTTTAAACAGACAGGGGTTTAACCTTACTGTTGATGGAATTGTAGGACCCAAAACGTTAGATGCAATCAAAAAAGCTGACCTTGATAGACTTCTTGCAGATTACACAATTGAAAGAAGCAAGTATTATCTGAGAACCAAAAACAAAAGATACCTTAGAGGCTGGTTAAACAGAAGCATTTCAGTTTATGAGTTTGCAAGCAGATACACTGCCGTTGTATTGGCAGGTTTGGCTTTTGGCTTGCTTTTTGGATATATCCTAAAGAAAGGAGTTTAAAATGCAGCTGCAGATAGAACAAATACAAAACCTATTCAAGGACCCAGAAGGAATAAAACCAAGATACATAAGAATAAAATCAAAAAAGTTTCCAATACTTGACTGGGTTATAGACCTGAAAGATGATAGCTCAGGGGCAAACATCAATAAACTACTAGGCTTACAGGTAATGATAATGACGGAAAACGGAGTAATGACAGGGTATGACCTTGAGAGTGGAAACTTTATCCAGAACTTAAAGCCCCAAGACTTTGAGCCAACATTTACACAAAAGGCTTTACCCTTGATAGCAATGGGATTAGTTGCATTTTTAGGCTGGAAAGCTTTAAAGTAAGGGGCAAAGATGCAGATAGACTTATCCTTAGTAAAGGATTTGCTGGCAATAGTTCAATACTTTGTCATATTTTTGATAATTCCTATCTGGAAGTTTCTAAAAAGCCTAAACAAAACTATAGAAGGAATGAATAAAAGTATTGAAGAGTTAAATGGGTCTTTAAATAGGCTTAACAATACCGTTAGGTTTCTTGAAACTATCGTTTTAGACATAGCCGATGATGCAACCATAGCAAAAGCCACAAAGAAACTAAAAGGAATAAAAGAGGTAAAAAATGGGGATTCCAATAATATCTGATGTTTTACAGCTTGTAGATACAGCAGTTGATAAGATATTTCCAGATGCCGATAAAAAGGAAGAAATAAAATCAAAGCTCAAGCTTACACTTCTACAGCAGGCTTTAGAAGAAAAAAGGCTTGTGTTTCAGGATTTAGAAAATGCAAGAGAGCTATACAGAGAAGAACTGAGAGAAC
Organism: Hydrogenothermaceae bacterium; assembly: GCA_027052485.1. GTDB lineage: Bacteria > Aquificota > Aquificia > Aquificales > Hydrogenothermaceae > Hydrogenothermus. Next base: position 1,120 of record JALUFA010000186.1, on the reverse strand, counting down.
AGGGGGTCTCAACCTTTGTTAAGAACCTGCGAGCACTTGTAAGGCCTGTAATAGCCTTTTCATCTATTGGTTTTTATATTGGGGCAAAGGTAAATGGGATACAGTTAACAGAGTTTGATTATTATTTAATTGGCGGTGTTTTTGCCTTTTACTTTGGACTTAGGACCTTTGAAAAAAGAATGGGGAAAGCGTAAGGAAGTATAGACATACCTCATGATGGTATAATTGAAATATAAATATTTTTCCCAAAATAATTTTGAATGGTATCCTCTATTAGGTGAGATAGTTCTACAGCTTTTTTATTAGACTTTATATTTTTAGCTTTTACTACTATATAGTAATCCCCTTCTATGTCTGGCGATGATGGGATTTTATATGAACCTTCAATACCATATGAAGATAAAACTTTATTTAAAAATTTTTGAAGCTCTTTTATAGATACTTTTTTAACAGTTGTTGTCATTCTTTCAATCCTTTTATAATCTTTTTTGCAATGTAAATATAGTATCTAGTAGTTCCCTCGTCAAAGTCAATAGACGGATTTTTTTCATAATCTGCTTGGTTTCTAGCTTTCCCTAGCCATATTAATTCTTGCTTCAAATCAGTTAAGCCTTTCTTTTCTAATATAGCTCTACTCATTCCATGTAAATCTGTGCCTTTAAGTTTATAAAAATCCCTTATATACCAAAGAACACCATAATAAGCTCTGCTTATTGCAGACCGAAAGGCAAATTCTCTTTTTTCTCCTTTACTTTTCTTTCCAAGTTCATACAGTTCCTCTGCTATTTTCAAAAATCCTTTACTCATTGGCTTCCTCTGTTTCTTCACTGTTTAGATATTTTATAACTTCATTTACAAAGTCCTTTCCTATTTGGTCTATCTGTAGATCCATTTCAAACTGGTTAAAATAGTGCATTCAGTTAAAACTATAAAATCTGAGTCAGTCAATCACAGATTTTAAGGCAAAAATTTAGAGTGAAAATCAGGTTAAAAATCATAAAAATCACCATCAGAGCCTTTATTATCAACGGTTTGTCGATCTCCAGGGATTTTTGCCAGATTGGAGGTCGACTGAAAATTGACTTCATTTGACAGGATTTTACATTTAGTCTATATTAAT
>JALUFA010000185.1 GCA_027052485.1 Hydrogenothermaceae bacterium | reverse complement strand
GCTATCGCAATACTTGATATAGACCATTTTAAAAGATTAAACGACACATTCGGTCATGATATTGGAGATAAGGCCTTAAATATTGTTGCCCGTATCATCAAAGATAATCTTTCTAAAGATGATATCCTCATTCGTCTAGGAGGAGAGGAGTTTTTACTCTTTATAAAAAAAGATGAACGAGATATTGAGTCTTTACTTGAAGAAATAAGAAGACAGGTAGAAATTTCCAAGATATTTATAAAAGATGGTTTACTAAATTTATCAGTTTCTATAGGAGCGGTGTTAGATACTGATAAGTGTAAATCTATAGAGGATTGTTTGAAGAAAGCAGATATCGCTCTTTACAGGGCTAAAAATAGAGGTAGAAACAGGGTTGAGATATATGGAAAACCAGAATTTACGGTTTTAACGAATGCGGGGTAATATCGTTACTTCAAAACTCCCTCTATCTCTCTCTGTCTAACCCTTGGGTCTAGTTTGGCTAGGAGAATATCTGCTATCAGATTTCCTATTATAAGGAGGATAGCACCTATATACAAGCCCCCCATCACAAGATAAAGGTCTTGGGACAGCACAGCATCCAGCATAAGCATACCCATTCCAGGCCAGTTTACAATAATCTCTATTAAGGCGGCTCCTGATAGTAGGTTTGCTATCTCAAATCCAAGAAGGGTTATAAAAGGGTTTAATGCATTTCTGAACGCGTGTTTTAGTACAACTTGTCTTTCAGGTAGTCCCTTTGCACGGGCAAAAAGCACGTATTCTGACTGTAATGCCTCGAGCATCGTACTTCTAACAAGTCTAACAAGCCCTGCCAGAGAGGTTATTGCAAGCACAAAGGCAGGAAGGGAAACATGCCACAGCCTATCCACTATCTTTTCTAAAAGGGACATCTGGTCGTAGTTTGGGCTTGTGGCGCCACCTGTAGGAAACAGACCTGTTTTTACTGCAAATAGCAAGAGTAAAAAGGCTAAAAAGAAGTTTGGTATAGACATAAAGGTAAAAGAAAAAAGCTGTATAAACCTATCTATCCACGTTCCCGGTCTAACGGCTGCTATTATTCCTAGGGGTATTGCCAGCCCCCATGCTATAATCGCCGAAGTTATAGATAAAAACAGTGTATTTACTACCCGCTCCTTTATCAGCTCTATAACTGGCATATGGTAGCTGAACGAGTAGCCTAGATTAAACTGGAGTGCATTGATTAGCCATTTGACATACTGAACCAGTATCGGCTGGTCTAATCCATAAGCCTGTTTGAGCTGTTGAAGGGTTTCTTTAGAGATTTGAGGGTTCATCTTTAGTTTATCTAGATAGTCTCCTGGGGCTAGCTGGATTATAAGGAAAGAAAAAAAGGTAATACCAATAACAAGGGGTATCATCTGGATAAGCCGTTTTAGTATGTAAAGGAGCATGAGAAAAGTATAATAAATAAAACCAACAAATACCACTGGAGAAACAACTATGAGCGAAAAAATGTGGAAAACTGGGATAAGTACCCATATAGGAAAAAAGGCTTATGTTAGGGGATACCCTTTAGAGGATCTGATAGGAAAACTCTCATTCACAGAAGCAATCTATCTGGTCTTAAAGGGAGAACTTCCTACAGAAAACGAAAGAAAGATGCTTGATGTGATTTTTGTTTCAACCATAGAACACTCAATAGCCCCTCCATCTGTTATTGCTGCAAGGGCGGTTATAAGTGGAGGAAACTCTCTTCACGTTGGGGTTGGTGCCGGGATACTTGCCTTTGGAAGCGCCCATGGAGGAGCACTAGAGGATATAATGAAACTTCTACAAGAAAATATAGAAAAAACGCCAGAAGAGATTGTTAGAGAGTATCTATCCTCAGGAAAAAGAATTCCAGGTTTCGGACATAGGTTCTTCAAGGAATTTGACCCTAGGGCTAAAAATATCTTAGATTACGCAAGAAAGCTAGGCTTTTATGGAAAGTACTGTAAACTCCTTGAAGGTATTGAAAAGGAGATAGAAAGGCAAAAAGGGAAAAAACTTGTAATCAATGTAGATGGTGCTATTGCTGCTGTCGTTTCTGAAATGGGTTTTGACTGGAGGCTTGGAAAGGGCTTTTTTATCATAGGAAGAGTCCCCGGACTTGTAGCCCACACTTACGAAGAACTTTTTGAAAGACCTTTCTCAAAGAGACTGGATGAAGAGAAAGACGTTGAATATATTGGAAAAGAACCACGAAAACTTCCTGAGGACTATAAAGGAAACTGGTAGATGTCTAACCTTCCTTTAAACTCTTACGAAGAGGTTTCAAAAAGAAGAAGAAATATCATAATTGGTTCTGTTCTCATTACCGTTTTTCTCGTTGGGAACTTTTTTATCTACAAAGAAATTTCTCGCTCTGATAAGTTTTTTAACCCTTATCTTTTCCTAGTTATCATCAATATAGATG
>JALUFA010000184.1 GCA_027052485.1 Hydrogenothermaceae bacterium | reverse complement strand
AACCCCTCCTAACCCATGCGAGAATTCACTTTGAGTTTGATTCAGCAAAGATAAAAAGGGAGTACCTGCCTTACTTAAATGTAATCTCTCACTATCTAAAAAAACATAAAAACCTAAAAGTAAAAATCATTGGATATACAGATAACATAGGTTCTAAAAAGTACAATGATAAACTTGCCTATAAGAGAGCCTTAGCCGTGAAAAAAGCTCTGATTAAGTTTGGAATATCTCCAGATAGGATTGAAATTTTAGGTAAAGGAAAATCAGATTACCTTTTTGACAACAAAACCAGCTTAAACAGGTTTACAAACAGAAGGGCAGACTTTTTTGTGGTTTCCACTAAGTAGCGAGGAGTGAGTATTGGCATCAGGGAGGACTCACGAGATAATAAATCTTATTGCCCTCCCGCCTACTTACTATCTTTTATCTCCAAATGATGACTTTAGCTTTTTGGTAGGGTATCTGGTAGGTACATTCCTCCTAACTCCTGATAATGACCTTTTTCATTCACGGCCGATAAGACGATGGAAGATTCTTAAATTTATATGGTATCCGTACACCAAGTTTTCAGCCCACAGAGGTTTATCCCATATTCCTATTCTAGGAACTTTGATAAAACTTTTTTACATAGGCTTGATATTTTCTGTACTGGCTTTTTCTTTAGTGTTTTTACTTAACTTTACTGGGTTATACAGCTTTAAATTTGACCTTTCTTTTAAAGAGATTTTGTTTAACCCACACCTTTTATCTTTTGTTATTGGAGTTATAGTTGCCGAGTTTTTTCATATTCTTACTGATATGGTATACTCTAGCCTTAAAAGGCTAAGATTAATACGATGAGCGGAAAAAAGATACCACTCTTTAAGATTTTTGGTATTCAGATAAATTTAGATTTCAGCTGGTTTATTGTTTTCTTTCTCATAACATTCACATTTGCAACTGGATTTTTTCCGTACCAGTATCCCGGGTATAATCCTATTCTCTACTGGATTGTTTCGGCAGTTGCAGCGGTTTTGCTGTTTGTTAGCGTTCTCCTTCATGAGCTAGGGCACTCGCTAGTTGCAAGAAGATTTGGCATACCTGTTAAGGAGATAGACCTTTTTATATTTGGCGGCGTTGCCATGATTGAAGAGGAAGCCCACTCACCAAAAGAGGAGTTTCTAATTGCTATTGCCGGACCTATCGTAAGTATAATACTGGGGTTTTTCTTTCTTATCCTAGCATTGTTTTATCCTAAGGATGACCTGATTAATGGGCTTATAAATTACCTTATGTATGCAAATTTTCTGATTGGTATTTTTAACCTTATCCCAGCTTTTCCGTTGGATGGTGGACGTATTCTCAGAGCTTTTTTATGGCAAAAAACTGGAGATTTACTAAAAGCTACAAAGGTTGCGTCTGATGCCGGGAAACTGTTTGGAATATTTCTTGCCATCTTAGGGTTTTTTTACATTATAGCCGGTAGCTTTATAAATGGTGTTTGGCTTATTTTAATAGGCTTTTTTGTTTACAATGCTGCTATTAATAACTTTGAAGCCTCTAAGTTTCGCCTGTACCTTTCTAGATACAAGGTTGAAAACTTTATGGAGCCAATTAAGCCTGTTTTTCACGATACTCCCGTTGGTGAAATACTCTCAAAACACTATCCAACACAAAAAACAGAGCATTTTGTTGTTATAGGGAAAGACGGCAAATTTCACGTCGTTGATGTGAAAAAGTTAAAAGATGCAACCTTCCTTGAGCCTGTTGGAAAGTATGCAGAAGAGGTAAAGTGCTATGTTTCTCCTTTTGACAATCTTTATAAAGCCTACCGCTTGATGGTTAAGTGTAATAGAAAAGAGCTACCTGTTATATACAAAAACACCCTTCTTGGTATAATTAGACAAAACTCCTTTAAACATCTACTTGAGGCAGCTAAGTAATGGTAAAACGTTTATTTTTTATCTTTTTTACTGGATTTTTCATTTTATCATGTCAGGAATTACCACCCGAGGCTTATCTTATAGATAAGTACAAAATTACAGGACAGATAGATGTAAAACCAGAGATAAAAGACCAGTGTAAAGAAGGTGTTCTATTTTTAATCGTAAGAAGGGGAGCAAGTCCTCAACCATTGGCAGTAAAAAGGTTTAGGGATTTGGACTTTCCAAAAGATTTTACCGTCTCTCCTGCTGATGTTTTGATGCCCCAAAGGGTGAATGAGTTTGACGGCCAGCTTATTATTATGGCAAGGGTTTCAAAATCGGGAAGTCCCTTTCCCCAAAAGGGAGACTGCGAAAGCGATGCAAAGGTTGTGGAAGCTGGTTCTAGAGGGGTAAAAATTACAATCAACAGGGTAGTAAAATGAAAAGTTTTGTCATTGTTGTTGGAGATGAGTTTGAAAAGGGTTTAGTGGCGGATAAGCACGGTTTTTATATAGCTAAAA
>JALUFA010000183.1 GCA_027052485.1 Hydrogenothermaceae bacterium | reverse complement strand
TTATAAGTACAACATGTATACAAATATAGAAGAGATAAGTATTAAGAACAAAGAAAACTTGTTCGATATTTCCCAGCAAGAGAGAAAAAACGCAGTAAATCAGTTAAAAAAGGTAATGTGGGAAAACTGCGGAGTTGTTAGAACTGAAGAAGGCTTAAAAGAAGGATTAGAAAAACTGAAAATCCTTGAAGAGAAGTACCGTAATATTAGCTGTGGATACATAAAAGACGCTATAAATCTTGGTAAGTTAATCATACAGTCTGCTTTAGATAGAAAGGAAAGCAGGGGAAGCCATTTTAGATTAGACTTTCCAATTGAAAAAGAAGAGTACAGGAAACATAGTATAATTAAAAATAAACGTTGAAGGAGGTAAATTAGCCATTCAAGAGTTAAGAGTAAATCACCAGATAAGGGTGAGAGAGTGTAGATTGATTGATGATGAGGGGAACAACAGAGGAATTGTTCCTATAGAGGAAGCATTAAGATTAGCGGAAGAGAAAAATCTAGATCTAGTTGAAATCTCACCAAATGCAAAGCCCCCAGTTTGCAAAATTATGGATTACGGAAAGTACAAATTCCAACAGAAGAAGAAAGAAAAAGAGGCTAAAAAGAAACAGAGAGCCCACATGCAAAATGTAAAAGAGATGAAGTTTGGCCTCAAAATTGAAAAACACGACTATGAAACAAAGCTTAAGCATATAAAAGAATTTCTTGAAGACGGAGACAAAGTAAAAGTCGTTATCATGTTTAGAGGAAGAGAAAACGTTCACCCTGAGATAGGTCAACAGCTGGCTGAAAAGATAATAAATGACGTTGCAGAAGTTGGAAAAGTTGAAAAAACCCCTAAAAAAGAAGGCCGAAACATGATGTTTACTCTAGTACCAAAAAAAAATAAGTAAAACAGAGGTACTGAATGTCTGCCATCCAAAAAATCCGTGGATTTCAGGATATATACGGGAAGGACGCTAAGAAATACAGATACATAGTAGATACTGCTCGGAAAATCTTTAATAGGTATAACTTTGAAGAGATTATCCTTCCTTTTTTAGAGGATGTATCCCTTTTTAAAAGGTCTGTAGGAGAAGCGACCGATATAGTCCAAAAAGAGATGTACGTCTTTACCGATAAGGGGGGAAGAGAAGTAGCCCTTAGGCCAGAAGGAACGGCCTCAGCCGTCAGAGCTTACATAGAAAACAAGATGTACGCAGAAGGTGGCTATAAGAAACTGTTTTACGAAGGGGCTATGTTTAGATATGAAAGGCCTCAAGCTGGAAGGTACAGACAGTTCCACCAGATAGGAGCTGAGATTTTCGGTGTAGACTCACCAATGGCAGATGCCGAGCTTATTCGCATGGTAAAGGATTTACTTGACAGCTTAAACATTCAAGCAACTTTAGAAATAAACTCCCTCGGGAGTTTTGAAGATAGGAAAACGTATATAAGCGAGCTTAAAAACTTTTTAAATGAAAAAAAGGAATTTTTATGCGAAACCTGCCAAAAGAGGATAGAGACAAACCCTTTAAGGGTTTTAGACTGTAAGGTTGAAGGGTGTAAAGAGGCTACAAAAGATGCTCCTGTTTTAATTGACTATCTTTCACAAAGCTCAAAGGAAAGATATGAAAAACTGAAAGAGTACTTAAGACAGCTTGATGTTGATTTCATAGAAAACCCACGTTTAGTCAGGGGTTTAGACTACTACACAGACACGGTCTTTGAGTTTACCACCGATAAAATTGGAGCACAAGGGACAGTTGCAGCAGGCGGAAGATACGATAATCTTGTAGAGCAGCTTGGAGGACCAAAAACTCCAGCCCTTGGTTTTGCAGCAGGTATTGAAAGACTTATGCTGTTGGTAGATGAACTCCCAGAAGAACAAAAATTAGTTGTTGTTGTTCCAATAAATCAAGATTTTAACAGTGAAGCATTAAAGGTTTCTCACAAGTTAAGAGCCGAAAATCTCAAAGCTGAAACAGTCCTAAAAGAAGGTAGCCTGAAATCAAAAATGAAGCTGGCGAATAAACTAGGTGGTTCATTTGTTGTTTTTGTATCGGAAAAGCTCGAGCTTAAGGATATGGCTACAGGAGAACAGGAACTTTTTGAAAATGTTGAAGATTTAATAGATACACTTAAAGATAGACTATAAAAAGGAGGAAGAAAAAATGATTTATCAGGTGATATCAGACAGACCATACGAAGAAGTTTGCTCTTCTGTTGAGGATGTTTGTAAAAAACACGGCTTTGGAGTTATGAAGGTTTACGACTTTACAAAAATCCTTGAAGAAAAGGGGCATCCTATATCTAAAAATGTGTCTACCTATGAAATCTGTCAGCCCCAGTTCGCAGCAGAGCTCTTAGAAAACAATCCCATACTGGCAAACTTTATGCCCTGTAGACTTGCAATTGAAGATTTAGGAAATGGTAAAACAAGGATAATGACGTATCTTCCAACTAACATTGTAAACCTTTGCCAGCTTCCAACTTTATATGACGCAGCAGAGGCAATTGACGTGACTATCAAAAAGATTATGGATGAATTAAAGGGGTAGGAACACCGCCCCTTTTTATATTTGAACCACCATACACGTGGTTGCTTTTTTTACACCTCTAATAGGGTTAATTTCTTTTATAACAACCCTTCCAATCTCATTTTGGTCTTCGCCTTCCAGAAAAACGATAATGTCATAAACACCGGTAACAACATCCGCAGAACGTACATTCTCAATTTTAGCCAGTTCTTCCAGTATGTAAGGTATATGTGCTGGGTCTGCCTCTATGAGAACGTAAGCCCTAGCCTTATCTCTTAGGTCTATATCCTGTAGCAACTCTGAGAATGTAATTGGCATTTCGTTTAGTTTTTCTTCCATTGGGAGCCCTCCTTAAAGGATGTATTTGCTTAAATCTTCGTCCTGAACTATATCTTCTAATTTAGATTGTACCACCTTTTTATCAATAATTATCGTCTGTCCTTTTAGGTCTGGAGCCTCAAAAGAGTAGTCCTCCATTATTCTCTCTAAGATAGTATGCAGCCTTCTTGCACCTATGTTTTCTGTTTTTTCATTTACCTCTTCTGCAATTCTGGCTATCTCCTCTATTGCATCTTCCGTAAACTCAAGATTAACCCCTTCTGTTGCCATCAGTGCTTTGTACTGTTTTATAAGGGCATTTTTTGGCTCTGTTAATATCCTTACAAAGTCATCTTTTGTTAGAGCTTTTAGTTCTACACGGATTGGAAATCTACCCTGAAGTTCGGGTATCAGGTCTGAAGGTTTTGAAAGGTGGAATGCTCCGGCTGCAATGAAAAGTATGTGGTCTGTTTTTATTGGCCCGTACTTTGTTGATACGGTTGTTCCCTCTACTATTGGAAGTAGGTCCCTTTGAACCCCTTCCCTTGACACGTCTGGCCCAGACTTTCCACCTTTTGCCGCAACCTTATCTATCTCATCGATAAACACAATTCCATAGTTCTCAGCCCTGTTTACAGCTTCTTGCGCTACCTCGTCCATGTCTATAAGTTTTTCTGCTTCTTCATTTTTAAGGTATTTTAGGGCTTCTTTTACCGTCATCTTTCTTCTTTTTTTCTTTGAAGGTGCAAGGGAGGAGAATAGGTCTTTAAGCTGATTTTCTATATCCTCCATTCCTGGAGCAATAACACCACCAACAATTGCAGGTTTTTCGCTAACCTCAATCTCAACAACCCTATCGTCAAGTTTTCCCTCTTTTAACATCTGTCTAAACTTTTCCCGTGCTGGAGACTCTTCAGGCTGAGGTTCTTCAAGGCTTCCGAAAGTTTTCACTTTTCTTGGTACCAGATAGTCTAGTATCTTTTCTTCTGCTAGTTTTTCTGCCTTTTCCTCAACCTCTTTGAGCTTTTCCTCTTTCACCATTTTAAAGGCAGCTTCCGCAAGCTCTCTTATGATTGATTCAACGTCCCTTCCTACGTATCCAACCTCTGTAAACTTTGTTGCCTCAACCTTTATGAAAGGTGCGTTAACAAGGGATGCAAGTCTTCTTGCTATCTCAGTTTTACCTACCCCTGTAGGCCCTATCATAAGGATGTTTTTAGGTATAACCTCATCTCTTAGTTCTTCGGGAAGTTTTTGCCTTCTCCATCTGTTTCTTAGGGCTATTGCTACCGCCTTTTTTGCATCTTTCTGCCCTACAATGTATTTGTCAAGCTGTTTGACTATCTCTTTTGGTGTTAACTCTTCTTTAATTGCCATCTTTTTCCTCCTTCTCGGTGCGGTACTTATAGGCCGCCTTTACAAAATCCCTGAATACGGGATGTGGTGCAAATGGTTTGCTTTTGAACTCTGGATGGAACTGGCAACCTATAAACCACCTGTGGGACGGTATCTCTACAATCTCTGGGAGTTTTTTCGCCGTGTATTCACCGGATACAACAAGTCCTTTTTCCTCTAAAACAGGTCTAAACTCGGGGTTAAACTCGTATCTGTGTCTGTGTCTTTCATAGATTTCTTTCTGTTTGTATATATCATAGGCGAGGGTTCCCTCTTTTATGGTGCATTTGTATGCTCCAAGGCGCATTGTGCCACCTTTTTTGTCTATTCCTTTTTGCTCGGGCATAAGGTCTATCACTGGATATGGAGTGTTTTCATCAAACTCTGTTGAGTGGGCTCCTTCAAGTCCTGCTACGTTTCTTGCAAACTCTATAACTGCAACCTGCATACCAAGACATATTCCAAAGTAAGGAATATTATTTTCTCTGGCAAACTTAGCGGCGGTGATTTTCCCTTCTATACCTCTATCTCCAAAACCACCGGGAACTAGAATACCATCCATATCTTTTAATATCTGCTCCACATTTTCCTCTGTCAGGTCGTCGGCTTTTAGCCAGTGAAGATTTACCTTTACTTTGTTTGCGATACTTGCATGGGTTAAAGCTTCTTCTATACTTTTGTATGCGTCTTTTAGCTCTGCGTACTTTCCTATGATTGCTATATCAACAACCTTATCTGATTTTTTTATCTGGTTTAACGTTTGAACTATCTTTTTCCATTTTGAAAGGTCTGGTTCTTTTTCTTCAAGTCCTAAGTGCTTTGCTAAAACCTGATGTAGTTTTTCCTTTTTTAGATGCAGAGGTATCTCATAGATTGTTTCAAGGTCTGGGGCAGACAGTACCGCATCTTCGCGGACGTTTGTAAATAATGCAAGTTTTCTCTTTATATCTTTAGGTAGGTTTTTTTCTGCTCTACAGATTAGAATGTCTGGCTGGATACCTATAGCCCTGAGCTCTTTTACTGAGTGCTGTGAAGGCTTTGTTTTAAGCTCTCCTGCAACTTTTATGTATGGAACGTAGGTAAGATGTATGAAGATAGAATTTTCCCTTCCAAGTTCTAAAGACATCTGCCTTATGGCTTCAAGGAAAGGCAAGCTCTCTATATCTCCTACAGTTCCACCTATTTCAACAAGGGTAATCTCTGCGTCTTTTGCTGCCTTTTCTATTGCTCTTTTTATCTCATTTGTAAAGTGGGGGATTATCTGGACAGTTGCTCCTAGATACGCTCCTCTTCTCTCTTTTTCTAATATCTGATGAAGAAGCCTTCCGGATGTTGCATTGTTGTACTTTGTTAGCACTACATTTGTAAATCTTTCGTAATGCCCTAGGTCTAAGTCTGTTTCTGCTCCGTCCTCTGTAACGTATACCTCACCATGCTGGTATGGGTTCATCGTTCCAGGGTCCACGTTTAGATAAGGGTCTAGTTTTAAGAATGTTATCTTATATCCCATAGACTCTAGTATTGCACCTATACCAGCAGAAGTAACACCCTTTCCGAGAGATGATAGAACCCCGCCAGTTATAAAAATAAATTTTTTCAAGCTATCAAAACCTCATCGATGAGTTTCACAAACTAATATTTTAGCAGCTTTTAATATATAATTTTCTTAATCTAAAACTAGACAAAGGTAAATTTCATTGAAAAAAGAGAAGGTACCTATAGAGGAAAATGTAGATATAGAGCTTGAGTACAAGCTTTTGCACCTGTATGACAAAATTAAACCCTATATAAAATTTATCATTGGTGCATTTTTAGCATTTATTCTGGCAATCGTTGGGTATATCTACTACAAGAACAAGCAAAACCAGTACTACCAGCAGGCAAGCCTGTACGTACTGAAGATAAAAAATGAGTTAGAAAGTTGGAAAATAAAGGAAGCCAAAAAAGATATAAAGTTTTTTAAGGCAAACTACGCTGATACTCCCTATATGAAACTTGTTTACGGTTATGAACTAACCCTTGCAAAAAAAGGGAAAGAAAAAAAGGATTTATACGAACTCTCATCTCAGTTAAAAGACAGTCTTTCAACAGACCAGATGAAAGGGTACATAACCGAGTATCAGGCATCACTGGACTATAATAACGGCAAGTATAACGATGCGCTGGCAAAACTGGAAAAGATAGACCAGTCCCACTTTAACTACCTTTCAGCTTTAACGTTAAAGGGGTTTATTCTTAAAAAAGAGGGAAAAGATGTCAAAGCTAAGGAAGTCTTTAAAGAAGTTCAGGAGTTTTCTAAAGGAAAGTTTAGATACTTTGAGCAGATAGCTAAGAATAACTTACAGTGAGGTATTGCATGGAAAAAAGAGAACTGCTTTACGAGGGAAAGGCAAAAAAAATCTATAAAACTGATGACCAAAACCTATTGATTGCTGAGTATAAGGACAGTGCTACAGCTTTTGACGCTATAAAAAAGGCAACGATAACAGGCAAGGGAGTTTTAAATAACACGTTGGCATCCTTCTTCTTTGAACTGTTAAACAGAGAAGGCATACCTACCCACTTTGTAAAAAAGCTCTCTGATAGAGAGATGCTTGTAAAAAAAGTTGAGATAATACCTGTAGAGGTTGTTATTAGAAATATTGCCGCAGGTTCAATTGTGAAGCGCTTAGGTATAGAAAAGGGCAAACCTTTTAATCCACCCCTGATTGAGTTTTATCTGAAAAACGATGAACTTCACGACCCGATAATATGCGAACAGCATATATACGCCTTAGACTTGGCAAAACCAGAGGAAGTTAAAGTTATGAAAGAACTTGCACTTAAGATAAACGAAGTACTTAAAAAGTTTATGGAAGAGCATGGGATAATTCTTGTTGACTTTAAACTTGAGTTTGGTAGACTTCCGGATGGAACAGTAATACTCGCAGATGAGATATCTCCCGATACATGCCGTTTTTGGGACAAGGAAACAGGAGAAAGTTTGGATAAGGATAGATTTAGATTTGACCTAGGAGACCTTATTGAAGGCTATAAAAAAGTTTTAGAAAAAATCAAAGGTGAGAAAAATGAAAAAGGTTAGAAAGGTAGTTATTCCAGTAGCAGGTTTTGGAACGAGATTTTTACCTGCAACAAAGGCAACGCCAAAAGAAATGATGCCTATTGTTGATAAACCTATAATCCAGTACATAGTAGAAGAAGCGGTAAGTGCTGGAATAGAAACGGTTATCTTTGTTACTGGAAGGCACAAAAGGGCAATAGAAGACCACTTTGACTACGCACCAGACCTAGAAGAAGCATTAGAAAGAAGCGGTAAAGAAGAACTGGTAGAACTGATAAGGAACATCTCGGATATGGCACAGTTTGTCTATGTACGTCAAAAACAGCAGCTAGGTTTAGGACACGCAATTCTAACGGCAGAGCATATCGTAGGGGATGAGCCTTTTGCTGTAATCCTTGGCGATGAGCTCGTTATTAATGATAAAAATCCGGCAATAGGGCAACTTATAGACGTTTACAACAAGTTTGGAAAGTCTGTAGTTGGGACAACTGATGTTCCCAAAGAGGAAACCCACAAGTACGGTATAGTTGATGGTAAAACTGTTGAGGATGGCATAAAGCTTGTAAACTACCTCGTTGAAAAGCCATCTCCTGCAGAAGCACCGTCAACATCTGCTATCATCGGTAGGTACGTTTTAACCCCAAAAATCTTTGATGCCTTAAAAAGAACGCCTCTAGGAAAGGGCAATGAACTACAACTTACAGATGCACTTATGACCCTTAGAAAAGAAGAGGTAATATACTCAAAGGATATTGAGGGAGTCCGCCACGATACAGGAAACAAAATCGGTTATATAAAAGCTATTATAGACTTTGCCCTTACTAGGGAAGACACAAGCGAGTTTATGAAACAGCTTATCTTAGAGAAAGCAAAAGAGTTAAATGAGCAAAAGGTTCAAAACTAAAAAGAGGTTCGGCCAGCACCTTTTAATCTCTGAGGGTGTTATTGAAAAGATTGTTGATGTTATTGACGTTAAGCCTGAAGATATCATTGTTGAGATAGGTGTTGGTACCGGCCAGTTAACAGAAGCAATACTAAAGAGAAATCCTAAAAAGCTTTACGGTATAGAGATAGACGAAACAGCTTACCCTATCATTGAAGAAAGGTTTAAAGATTACCCTAATTTTGAGCTTATAAAGGCAGACTTTTTTGACGTAGACTTAAATAAACTGGCAAATGGTCAAAAGATAAAGCTGGTTGGGAACCTTCCCTACAACGTATCGTCACTAATCCTTGTAAACACAGTTTTTTATCTTGAGATAATAGAGCGGAACGTCTTTATGCTACAAAAAGAGGTAGCGGAGAAGCTTATAGCAAAACCTGGCAGCAAGAGCTACACGTTTTTGTCTGTTTTTATACAGACCTTTTACGATGTTGAGTATGTGATGAGTGTACCTGCTAGGTTCTTCTCACCCCCTCCAAAGGTAACGTCTGCTGTTGTAAAGATGACACC
>JALUFA010000182.1 GCA_027052485.1 Hydrogenothermaceae bacterium | reverse complement strand
GAAGTAGATAGAGCTATTAACACTATAACATTTTCAGCAGAAGAGGCAAAAAGGGTAGGTGGTGAGTATCAGCTAGTAGACGCATCACCTAACGGTGTTGGAAAAAAGGGTTTTTACTTTAGAGAACCTGCCGGTATTGCAGCGTGTATAACTCCATTTAACTTTCCACTTAACCTTACAGCCCATAAAATAGCTCCTGCCATAGCTGCTGGATGTCCCTTTGTTTTAAAACCCTCTGAAAGAACCCCTATCTCTCCTACAATGCTGTGTGAACTTTTCTTAGAGGCTGGTGTTCCAAAAGAAGCAGTATCTATAATTCCGGGCTTTGCCGATGTGGGGCAGGCAATGACAACCCATCCAGATGTTCGGGTAGTATCCTTTACTGGTAGTTTAAAAGTCGGGGAGATTATAGCAAAACAGGCAGGGTTAAAAAAACTTGTTATGGAGCTTGGTTCAAACTCAGCGGTTATTGTTGATAAAGATGCAAACCTTCAGGTTGCAGCAAAAAAGTCTGTCCTAGGAGGATTTGCAATAGCAGGTCAGGTATGTATCTCGGTACAGAGAATACTCGTTCATGAAGATGTTGCTGATGAGTTTGAAAAACTTTTAAAAGAAGAGGTTTCAAAGCTTAAGTTTGGCGACCCTATGGATGAAACAACAGATGTTGGTCCTGTTATCGCTGTTGATGAGGTAAACCGAATAAAAACATGGATACAGGAAGCAGTTGAAAAAGGTGCTAAAGTCGCTGAAGGTGGTGAGGTTTGTGAAGAGTGCCAGACCCTATTTAAACCTACGATAATTACAGATGTTCCTGAAGATGCAAAACTCTTTTATGAAGAAGCTTTTGCACCAGTCGTGACGGTAAGAAGGTTTAAAGATATAGATGAGGCTCTTGATCTTGTAAACAAATCAAATTATGGTCTGCAGGTTGGAGTATTTACAAATAACATAAAACACGCGTGGAAGTTTATTGATGGTGCCGAAGTAGGGGGTGTTATAATAAACGATATACCAACATTTAGAGCAGACCACTTTCCATACGGTGGAGTAAAGGGTAGCGGAATAGGAAGGGAAGGTCCAAAGTTTGCGATAGAAGACTACACAGAGATTAAATCAGTAATATTTGATATAAGCATATAAATGGAGGTTTAGTATGAAAAAGATTGAGGCGATTATCAAACCGTTCAAGCTGGAAGAAGTTAAAGAGGCACTTACAGAAGTTGGTGTTTACGGTATGACCGTTTCTGAGGTGAAAGGTTTCGGTAAACAGAAAGGACACACAGAACTATACAGAGGTTCTGAGTACGTAATAGACTTTTTACCAAAGTTAAAAATTGAAGTTGTTGTTGATGATGAGATGGTTGAAAAGGTAGTTGAAGCTATAGCTAACGCCGCTAGAACAGGAAGAATTGGGGATGGTAAGATATTTATAATTCCAGTAGAAGATGCAATTAGAATAAGAACTGGAGAAAGAGGTCCAGAAGCTATTTAACAAATGTGTAATTACAAAATTGTAAACTGCTTAAGTATAGGCAAAACCAATTTTATGGCATGAAACTTTCTTTATAAGTTAAGTATAAATTTTTTACAGGAGGGTACCAACTATGGCTATGATTAAATGCCAAACACCAGATGACGTAATGAGAGTCATCTCAGAAAAAGGAATTTCTTTTATTGACCTCAAATTTTCAGACCCATTCGGTCAGTGGCAACACCTAACAGTTCCAGCCCACGAATTTTCTTTAGAAACTTTTGAAGAAGGTGTACCTTTTGACGGTTCATCTATCAGAGGATGGAAAGGAATTAATGAATCTGACATGCTCCTCATTCCAGACCCAAAAACTGCATTCATTGACCCATTTATAGAAGAGCCTACAATCTCCCTCGTTTGTGATGTTGTAGACCCTATCACAAAAGAGCCTTACAACAGAGACCCAAGACAGATTGCTAAAAAAGCTATAGAGTTTCTAAAGTCTACTGGCATTGGAGACATCGCTTATTTTGGACCAGAGGCAGAGTTTTTCATCTTTGACGACATAAAATTTATGAACGGCCCAAACATCGCTTACTACGAAGTTGACTCTATTGAAGGTTGGTGGAACACTGCAAGAGAAGAAATGCCAAACCTCGGATACAAAACTCCATACAAAAGAGGATACTTCCCAGCTCCTCCATTAGATAAAACAGCTCCAATCAGAATGGATATGGTTAAAACCCTTGAAGAAGTTGGTATTACTGTAGAAAGAGAGCACCACGAAGTTGGTACTGCAGGACAGGGTGAAATCAACTTCAGATTTGATGAGCTCGTTACAACAGGTGATAACGTTCTAAAATACAAATACGTTCTAAAAAACGTTGGTTACAAACATGGAAAATTTGTAACATTCTTACCTAAACCAATCGCTGGCGATAACGGTTCTGGAATGCATACACACTTCTCAAT
>JALUFA010000181.1:8137-8801 GCA_027052485.1 Hydrogenothermaceae bacterium | reverse complement strand
GCTTTACAGAATATTCTGTATTCCAATTTTTATTTTTTTTCTTCCTTTCTAGTATAGAAGCGTAATACCCAAATCTTGCAAGTAAGAACTTCAGTTGAGATGCCAAGTTATATGAAACAGTTGTATATTTTATTGAAATCGTTTTAGAAGACTTTCCATTATGTCCATCTCCCCTAAACATATACGATATTAAAATTTTAAGATACTCATCTTTACCATACTCTATCAATATAGGATGTATTCTTTTGTTTTTAGCACCTTTTCCACATAGGGATGATAAAAATTCACCAACAATACGAGAGTAAGCTATAACCTGTATAGAGTTTCTGGATTTATGAGGTACGACTTTTGATTCTAGTTGGAAGATTCTATTTAAAAGTTCTCGAACTTCTTCTGCATACCCTATTTCCTTTTTATGAAAACCAAACCCTACTGCATTTTCCCTTTTACCTAATCTGCTCCAACCTTCAGCAATATAGTATCCAAGGAGTTTTGCTAAATCCTCATCAAACGGTATAAATCTAGGTATCTTTTTTGTTTTTAGTCTGTTAGAGCCTATTTCATACCAAACGTATTTATCATCGTACTTAAGATATCCCTTTTTATCAATAAACTCTAAGAGGTCAAAGATTATTTCCTTATTTTTAGATTTTACTCTAGGGTA
>JALUFA010000181.1:0-8127 GCA_027052485.1 Hydrogenothermaceae bacterium | reverse complement strand
AGGGTAGACAATGAAGT
Organism: Hydrogenothermaceae bacterium; assembly: GCA_027052485.1. GTDB lineage: Bacteria > Aquificota > Aquificia > Aquificales > Hydrogenothermaceae > Hydrogenothermus. Next base: position 8,110 of record JALUFA010000181.1, on the reverse strand, counting down.
CTCCCGCTTTTAGCTTTCCTGCTTCTATCCACTTTAGTTGATACTTTTCAAAAGGTTTTTCAGAACAGTACCTATTACATGTTGGCTTACAGACTACCGATGCTGTTTTTTCACTTTTTACTACACATTTTTCCGATGAAATAGCCCAAACCTTATGGTCGGATGTTAAAAATAACTCATCACTACCTGCTTTTAGTTTTACTATTTCTTCCTCTACGTCATATACAAACTTGTTAATTACGGGCAGCACTTTTCCAGTATGACTAACAACAAATTGACCTATTGATATATCTTTGATAGGAACTACAGAACCATCGGAAAGTAAAACTTTTGTGTCTGGAAGGACACAACCTCTTCCTGGTCCCACAGGAATGCCATTTTCCTTTGCGTAATTTATAAAATCCTGTACAATTAAAAAATATTCAGGAAAGCCCATCTGCTTGATAACATTTATCTCATAATCTAGTCTTTCTTTGTACTCTCGGTGCTTTTCTGGAGATAGGTTTTTTATACTTTCCAGACGTTTTTCTAAACCTTCTCTAGCAAGCTTTTCAAAGTACTCAACCTTCTCTTCGTATGTTGCTTCCCTGTCCAGTCCGGGAATTTGGAATTTGGGGAATAGGTATCCTCTCGTTTCGGCTGTATCTATCTCAACGTTGCACTTTTCAGCTATCTCCATTGTGTTTTTCAGAGCTTCTTCAAAACCTTTAAACTTTTGATACATCTCTTCAGGTCTTGTAAAGTGAAGACCTCTAACTTTAAAAGCTCTACCCTTTTCTTTTAGCTCCTTTAAGGTCATCTTCATCTGAAGGGCTTTTACAACATCGTGGGCTTCTGCATCTTCGGCATTTAGGTAGTGTGAGTCGTTGGTTGCTACGATTTTTACCCCCAGTTTATTTGCAAGTTCTATTAGACCTTTATTTGCTATCTCCTGCTCTGGAAGACCATTTATCTGTATCTCAAAATAAAGGTCTTCTCCAAAAATGTCTTTAAGACGCTTTGCGTAGGTGTATGCTTCATCAAATTTGCCTTTTGATAAAAGATGAGGAACAAAACCTTTTAAACAGGCTGTCTGACAGATTAACCCTTCATGGTACTTTTCTAAAAGCTCCCAGTCTATTCTTGGCTTGTAGTAAAAACCTTCGGTGTACGCAAGGGATGAAAGTTTCATTAGATTTTTAAAGCCGGTTTTGTCTTTAGCATGCAGGATGAGGTGGTAGTTTTTGTCGGCAAGAATACTATCGGAACCTTCTCCTTTTTTTTCGAATCTGTTGTTTGTAAAGTAGGCTTCCATGCCGATTATTGGTTTTACACCAACCTTTGTCATCTCTTGGTAAAACTCTATTGCTCCAAAGATGTTTCCGTGGTCTGTAAGGGCCACAGCTTTATATCCATACTCCTTTGCCTTTTGTGCCAGCTCAGGAATTTTTATCATTCCATCTAACATTGAGTAGTGGCTATGCAAATGAAGATGGGTAAAGTCCTTTGACATTTTTTCTCCTAGGAAAGTTAGATGAGTGTAAATAATCTAAAAAAGGGAAAGGGAAAATTCAATGAGAAAAAAAAGGAAGGGAGAGAAGAGAGGGGGCAACCTGAGATTAAGCTATAGAGTATGCAAACTCTGGTCTTTCTTCTTGTAGTTTTACTTCTTGGGCTACTTCTGGAAGTGGTACTACTTTAGTTCTTTTTACCCATCTTTCAGGAAGACGGATAACAACGTTTCCTCTTCTTATAGTAGTTGGTGCAACGAGGGTTTCGTATGTTATTTTTACACCGTAAACCTTTCTACCAAACTTGTTGACAAACTCTCCTGGACCTTCCATCTGTATGTTTCTTGAAACTCCTGGGAAGTATACTCTTTTTGCATAGTATCTTTTTTTCTTAGGATGGTAGTAAACAAGCCATAAGACTCTTCCCTCTTTGTATTTAGCCTCAGTTGGGATGTACTTTTCTGCTTTCTCTTCTTCTTCCATTAGACGTTGTACGTACTGTTCTATAGACTCATCTTCTCTCATTTCATCTTGAGACCATCTTGCAAACTCGATGTTCCATCCGTTTGCTTCTGCCACTATGTTAGCGGTTTTTACTGTTCTTTCCTCTTCTTTTTGTACTAGTTCATCAACTTTATCTATAACGTCAGAAAATCTTTCTCTAAAGTCTGGTAAGTGGGTGATTGCCACAAGTAGATTACTTTGTCTTTTTAATGCTTCCAGTTGTTCTGGAGTTTCAGCTAAAACCATAGCTTTTCTTATATTACAAAAGCTTTTTCTTATATCTTCTAAGATTTCAGGCGATAGCTCCAGGTCTACAATAGCCTCCTGAACTTCTTTCATTATCTCTTCAGGAAGCTCTTTTAGTTTATCTTCTATAGAGATTTTATTTTCACCCCAAGGATGATACTCTTTATCCCAGCCTTTAACCTTAGCTACAAAGTTTGCAAGTCTTACACTAACCCTATTTTCCTCACATGCGACTTCCCTCATCTTTTCAACCAAACTTCCAAACTTCTTCTTCCAGAAAGGAGAGTATGTTAACGTACAAAGGTAATCACTTCTCTTCTTTAGGTCTGTTAACTGTTCTGGTGTTTCAACATTCAACATCTCATCTCTGATGATACAGTTGATACGGCGAATGTCTTCGGGACTTTCAACTTTTCCATAGATTACTGCCATCTGCAGCCCTCCTTTCAGATATTAGATTCTTTATTCAATTATTAAGATAAGGTTATCTGTACTAAGTGGCAAGGCAGAATATAATATCTATTAGTTAATTCGCATTTAAGGTAGAGATTATGGAAAAAGAAAAAATACTAGTTCATATATGCTGTGGCGTAGATGCGGTATGGGCTCTTAGGAAACTTAAAGAAGAGTTCCCAGAGGCTAAGTTAAAGGGATACTTTTATGACCCTAACATACACCCACAGGAAGAGTACGAGCTAAGATGGATTGAAACAAAAAGGGTGTGTGATGACCTTGGTATAGAGTGTGAAAAGGGAGAGTACGACGTTGAAAACTGGTTAAAGGCCGTAAAAGGTCTAGAAAATGAACCTGAAAGGGGTGCAAGATGTACTGTATGCCACGATGTAAGACTTGAAAAGTCAGCTCAGGTTGCAAAAGAGCAAGGATTTAACAAGTTCACAACAGTTTTAATGATGAGTCCTAAAAAGGATTTTGAGGTTTTATCACAGGTTGGAACTAAAATTGCAGAAAAGTACGGGCTTGAGTTTTTACCTGTAGAGTTTAGAAAAGGTGGTGGCGTTGAAAAGATGAATAAACTCTCAAAACAGATGCAGCTTTACCACCAAAACTACTGCGGCTGCATATATGGGTTATTCCAGCAGAGGAAAGGATTAGAGTATGTACCTGAGCTTGTAAAGTTTTCTAAAGATATACTTCCAGGTTCAACAGAGGAAAAACTACTTATAAAACAAATCAGAACATTTGCGGAAAATCTTGGTATTTCTTGTGAGGAGGAAGAGTTTAGCTTTATAAACTGGAAAGTCCTCCAGTCTATAGTGAAAAAAAACAAAGAACCTGTTTTTCATGAAGTCCTGCCTTATTCAGCTCCTATAAGAGGAATTTTGAGGGATAGGGTCAAGCAGATAAAAGATGAAAAAGATAAAAAGGTCGTTTCTTTTGTTAAATCAAATGTAAAGGTATGGCTTGTTGATGATGTAAAAAATGTTCGATTAGAAAGGCCGCGATACATAACTGACCCAATTTTTGTATTTGAGAATGTTGAGGTTAAACCTGATGAGAAGTTTGAGTTTCAGCTAAAAACAGAGTTTGACCCATCAGCAAAAACACAGATATTGTTTGTTGGGAACACTTCCGGAGAGAAACTTTTTTGTACGTCTGTAGACAAGTTAAAACTTGAAGAAGTACTGGCATTTATTGAAAAGAATAAAGAAAAACTTCAGACAGGGTATATTCGGATAAATCCATCTGAAGTATTTGGAAAATTAGTTTAGAGCAAGGTTTTCTTTACAATCTCATAAAGCTCGTTATAAATGGTTTGGCCGCCGGCAATAACGTTTCCATCAAGGATGTCCTTCCCTTCAAAGTTAGAGTACACTCCTCCAGCCTCTTTCACTAGCAGCGAGCCGGCGGCTATGTCCCATATAGAAAGCTTCATCTCAAAAAAACCGTCAAACACGCCTTCTGCTGTAAGGGCAAGGTCTACCGCTGCAGCTCCCGGCCTCCTGACGGCAGAAAAACGTATCATAGCCTCTCTAAAGGCTTTAAGGTATCTATCTATCTCTTCAGGATTTCTAAATGGAAAACCTGTAGCTACAATGGCAAGCTCTGGATTACGGTTGGAAACAGAAATCTTTTTCCCATTCATGTATGCACCGTTTCCTTTTGAAGCCCAGAAGAGCTTATCAAACATTGGTATGTAAACACTTCCAACTACAATTTCTTCTGTTTCTCTGTGTTGTAGGGCTACCGAAACGGCAAATATATCAAAACCATTTATGTAGTTTTTTGTTCCATCTAACGGGTCTACTATCCACAGGTACTCACTGTCTTTGTTTCCTACAACCCCGTCTTCTTCACCTAAAAACGCATGGTCTTTGTACTTTGATAGGATAAAATCTCTTATCCTTTCTTCAGAAAGTTTATCTACGTATGTGACAAAATCTTTTCTACCTTTTTCTTCGATGTCGTTAAGTTTTATTTTTTTGAAGTTCTCTTTTAAAATCAGCCCACCGATAATAGCAGCCTCTTTTGCTGACAGCAGAAAATCATCAAGTACCATAAACTACTCCTTTTTTGTAATCGCCTCTAGGCAAGGTAGCATTTTCCCTTCTAAAAGTTCCAAAAAAGCACCACCACCTGTTGAAATATAGCTGATATCATCTGCTACTCCTGCCTTGTGGATGGCATAATCTGTATCTCCACCACCTGCGATAGATAAAGCTGCAGATTCAGCTATGGCGTGGGCTAACTCAAAAGTTCCCCTTTTGAACTTCTCAAGCTCAAACACGCCCATTGGTCCATTCCAAACGATTGTTTGAGCGTCTTTCAAGATTTCTTTTATAAAGGATGAAGATACATGACCTATGTCTAAGCCCATCCATCCTTCTGGAATTTCCTGCCACGGGACTTCTATAACCGGTGTTTGTTCTGAAACTGCCTGCCCGCATACAAAGTCTATTGGTAAGTATATTTTTACCCCAAGCCTTTTAGACTGCTCTATTATGTCTAGAGCTTCATTTATCATATCGTCTTCAACGAGGGAACTTCCAACTGGATAACCGAGAGCCTTTATAAAGGTAAAAGCCATCGCTCCACCGATAAAAATCTTATCAACCCTATCAATAAGGTGTTTTAAAACTCCTAACTTAGATGAAACCTTTGAGCCTCCAATAAAGGCTACAACAGGTCTTTGGGGGTTAAGCAGAGCTTTTTCAAAGAACTTTAGTTCCCTTTCAAGGAGAAATCCCATAACAACCGGTTGTATGTAGTCTTTTATTCCATACATAGAGGCATGCTTTCTGTGGCATGTGCCGAACGCATCTATAACGTAGATATCTGCCAGACTGGCTAACTGTTTAGCAAACTCAGGGTCGTTACTTTCTTCCTCTTTATGGAAACGCAGGTTTTCAAGGAGTAAAACTTCTCCTTCTTTTAACTGAGACACCATGCTTTCAACGTCTTTACCTACACAATCTGGAGCAAACTTTACTGGAAATCCTAGAAGTCTTTCAAGCCTCTTTGCCACAGGGTATAGAGAGTACTCGGGCTTTCTTTCTCCTTTTGGTCTTCCCATATGGGAGGCGAGTATAATCTTAGCGTCTCTATCTATTAGGTAATTTATTGTTGGTATTGTTTCTCTTATCCTTGTATCGTCAACAATCGCCCCATGCTCGTCTATAGGTACGTTGTAATCAACACGGACAAAAACCCGTTTACCGTTAACATCAACTTCTTCCAGTGTTAGGAAGTTATCGAACATCAATAACCCTCCTTAAATCTGCGAGTCTTCGTTATCGCTACCTTCTAAACCATCAAATATATCCCAGTTTGCAGCGTCTATGCCTTTGATTTTTAGGGCAGTTTGTCGTAAAAGTTCTAAATAACTTGATATCTCTTTGTAGGCTTCGAGAAGACTTGTAAGTTTAAGTTTTTCTTCTTCTGTCAGCGTATCGGCATACAGCTTGAAGGCTCTTTTTATGGCAGCCTTTGTAACGATTATCTCACCGGCTTTTGACTGCCACTCACTCCAGAACTCATCAGAACCGAGGGGATTTTTTATGACAAACCTTTGAAGATTGGTTATCTCCTGTGATAATAACATACTGAAGGTTGAAATTTTATCCTTTTCCAAGTTTATTCACCCTCATCTTTATTTTTCATCTGCCTTATAGCATCTCTAATGAGAAAAAACAGAATAAAAGCTCCTATTGCTAAAAAGGCCACTGCTCCAATAATTGCTGTTATAGGAGGATGAGACATTTTTTTCACCTCCTGATTTTAATCCACCCAGTAGTTTGGAGCTTCATGGGTTATATATACATCGTGGGCGTGGCTTTCCCTTAAGCCTGCATTTGTAATTTTAACGAATTTTCCTTTTTCTTGAAGTTCCTTGATAGTTCTACTGCCAGTATATCCCATTCCAGACCTAAGTCCACCTACAAGCTGATAAACTACATCTGATAAAGGTCCTTTAAATGGAATTCTACCTTCTATACCTTCAGGAACAAATTTTTCAAGGTTTTCTTGAGAGTATCTATCCGATGAAAACCTTGCCTTCATAGCTCCTAATGAACCCATTCCTCTATAAACTTTGTAAGCTCTTCCCTGATAGAAAATCCTTTCTCCGGGAGATTCCTCTGTACCAGCAAAGAGACTTCCAAGCATCACAACGTCTGCCCCTGCAGCTATAGCCTTTACGATATCTCCAGAGTATCTTATTCCTCCGTCGGCTATAGCTGTTTTCCCGTACTTGTGAGCCACCTCCGATGCTTTTGCAACAGCTGTAACCTGAGGTACACCAATTCCGGCAACAACCCTAGTGGTACATATAGAACCGGGTCCAACCCCAATCTTAACCCCATCTACCCCTGCTTTTATTAAGTCTTCTGCTGCTTCGGCTGTGGCAATGTTCCCACCTATCATATTTAAATCTGGATACATCTCTCGAATTTTCTCTATAGTTTTTAACACCCTTACAGAGTGGCCGTGGGCTGTATCAACAACAATAACGTCAACTCCAGCTTCAACAAGAGCCGCTACCCTTTCAAATGTGTCGGGCCCTGTTCCTACAGCTGCACCAACTCTAAGTCTTCCAAGCTCATCTTTACACGCATTTGGATACTGCTTTCTTTTAACGATATCTTTAATTGTGATTAATCCCTTCAGTCTTCCCTCATCATCAACAACCGGCAGTTTTTCTACCTTATGCTTTTGGAGTATCTCCATAGCTTCATCAAGGGTTGTCCCTTCTTTTGCCGTGATTAGCGGTGCCTTTGTCATAAACTGTTCTACAGGTTTTTTATAGTCTTTTTTATGTAAAAATCTTAAGTCCCTGTTTGTAAGAATACCTATCAATTTGTTATCTTCATCAACAACAGGTACACCTGAGATTTTGTAGGTTGCCATTATTTCCAATGCTTCTTTTACAGTTTGGTTTGGACCAATCGTTATAGGTTCAGTAATCATACCGCTTTCAGCTTTTTTTACCCTTTCTACTTCTTTCTTTTGGTCTTCGATACTCATATTTCTGTGGATGATACCTATTCCACCTTCTCTGGCTAGAGCTATCGCAAGTCTGTGTTCTGTCACCGTATCCATTGCAGCAGAGATAAGAGGTATATTAAGTTTGATTTTTGGTGTAAGATAGGTACTTACATCTGTTTCGTGGGGAAGTACATCGGATTTTTGGGGTAGAAGAAGAACATCATCAAAAGTAAGGGCTTCTTCTATATTATTGGGGTCGAACATGCTTTTCTTAAACCTCCAGGGATTTTAAGTCGAAATTTAATTAAATTTTTTTCATTTTATCACCAATTCAACAATTAGTAAATTTTATACTATAATATTAAAATCCGTTATCTACCTAAATTTCCGGAGGCTTGAAGTTAATGGCAAAAGTTAAAGGTTTAAAG
>JALUFA010000180.1 GCA_027052485.1 Hydrogenothermaceae bacterium | reverse complement strand
TCAGAGGGAGAGGTAATCGCAGTTGGTGAAGGTAGACTTCTAGAAAATGGAGAGGTTGTACCTTTAAAAGTGAAAGTTGGAGATAAAGTTGTTTACAGCAAATACGCAGGTAATGAGTTTGTTGTTGACGGTCAAGATTTAATCGTTCTCAGAGAAGACGATATTTTAGCAATTATTGAAAATTAAGAAAAAAATAAAAGGAGGTGAAATAAATGGGAGCAAAAGCAATCATTTATAGCGACGAAGCAAGAGCAAAACTAAAAGCTGGTGTTGATAAATTAGCAAACGCTGTTAAAGTTACATTAGGACCAAGAGGTAGAGAAGTTCTTCTCGAAAAGAAATGGGGTTCTCCAACTGTAACAAAAGATGGTGTATCCGTTGCTAAAGAAATCGAACTTAAAGACCCATACGAAAACATGGCAGCTCAGCTTGTAAAAGAAGTTGCATCAAAAACTGCTGATGTTGCAGGTGATGGTACAACTACTGCAACAATCTTAACTCAAGCAATCTTTTCAGAAGGTCTCAAATCTATCGCATCAGGAGCTAACCCTGTATACGTAAAAAGAGGAATTGATGAAGCAGTTAAAGCTGTAGTTAACAAACTCAAAGAAATGTCTACTCCTGTAAGCGGTAGAAAAGAAATAGAACAGGTAGCTACAATCTCTGCTAACAACGACCCAGAAATCGGAAAAATCATAGCTGATGCTATGGAAAAGGTTGGAAAAGATGGAGTAATCACAGTAGAAGAATCTAAAACTGCAGAAACTACATTAGAAGTAACTGAAGGTATGCAGTTTGACAGAGGATACCTATCTCCATACTTCGTAACAGACCCAGAAAAAATGGAAGCTGTATTAGAAAATCCATTTATCCTCATCTACGAAAAGAAAATCAACAATATCAAAGAATTACTCCCAGTACTTGAAAAAGTAGTTCAAACAAACAGACCACTACTCATTATTGCTGAAGATGTTGAAGGTGAAGCATTAGCTACACTCGTAGTAAACAACCTAAAAGGTGTACTAAGAGTTGCAGCTGTTAAAGCTCCAGGATTTGGAGAAAGAAGAAAAGCAATGCTCCAAGATATTGCTATCCTAACAGGTGGAACAGCTATAACTGAAGACCTAGGTATAGCCCTTGAAAACGTTGACCTAGACATGCTCGGTCAAGCTGACAAAGTTGTAGTTGACAAAGATAACACTACAATTGTTGGCGGAAAAGGAAACCCTGAAGATATTAAAGCAAGAATAGAACAAATCAAAAAACAAATAGAACAAACTACTTCTGACTATGATAGAGAAAAACTTCAAGAAAGACTTGCAAAACTTTCTGGTGGAGTGGCTATCATTAGAGTAGGTGCTGCTACTGAAGCGGAACTCAAAGAGAAAAAAGACAGAGTTGACGACGCAGTTCACGCTACAAAAGCTGCTGTAGAAGAAGGTATTGTACCTGGTGGTGGAGTAGCATTGTTAAGAGCTGCAAAAGCTCTAGAAGACCTAAAAGCTGATAACCCAGACAAACAGTGGGGTATTGAAATAGTTAAAAAAGCTGCAGAGGTACCTTTAAAACAAATTGCAAACAACGCTGGATTTGAAGGCTCTGTGGTAATAGAAAAAGTTAAAGCTGCAGAAGATGACAACTACGGATTTAACGCAGCTACTGGCGAATATGTAAACATGATTGAAGCTGGTATCATTGACCCAACAAAAGTTGAAAGAACAGCTCTACAAAACGCTGCATCTGTTGCAGGAACAATGTTAACTGCTGAAGCTCTCGTAGCTGAAATTCCTGAAAAGGAAGAAAAAGCAGCCCCTGGAATGGATGAAATGGGTGGAATGGGAGGAATGGGCTTCTAAGAGAGCCCTCTCCCTCTTCCCTTTCTTAATTTTTTATCTTGATACATTCTTTCATCAGCAATTTTTATAGCCATCTCTAAACTTTTTGCTTCATCAGGTAATACAACAAAACCATAACTAAATGATATACCATAATCTTTAAAGAGTTTTTCTGTAACTATCCTTAATCTCTCAAGTTTTCTTCTTATATTTCCGCTATCACAGTCATAAGCTATTACTAAGAATTCATCTCCCCCAATCCTTGCAACAATGTCCGATTTCCTGAAATTTTTATACAAAAACTTTGCAAAACTCCTTATTACTTTATCCCCTTCATCATGTCCTTTGGTATCATTAATCTGTTTAAAATTATCAAGGTCTATGTAAATAAGGCAAGTTTTCTTAAAAGAAAAGGAATTTTCAAAGATTTCCTTTAGTTTATCAAATGCATAAGCCCGATTGTAAACGTTAGTTAAGCCATCATAAATGGCTCTAAATTTTAATCTTTCAAAAAGTTCTCCCATAGTCCTAGAAAATACGTATGACAAAATTACAACTGCAATATAAGCGGCTGAAAGCTCAGTAAGGAATTTAAAATCATAAGGGATATTAATCAGTTTGAAGT
>JALUFA010000179.1 GCA_027052485.1 Hydrogenothermaceae bacterium | reverse complement strand
GTAAAAGAGGATAAAAGAGTGCCTATAAAAGAAGTTTTAGACTTTGCAGATAAGCTTATGTATCAGGCCAAACAAACTGGAAAAAATAAAGTAGTTGTTGATATATTTAGATTAGAAAATAAGGAAGGAGTTGAAGAAAAACAGTGATACTAAACGATAAAACAATAAAAGAGTACCTGAAAAAAGATATTTTATATATTGACCCTTTAGAAGAATTTCAAATTCAGCCTTCATCTGTGGACTTACGTTTAGGGTATGACTTTCTCGTGTATCCAGAAGATATAGACGTACTTGATGTGAAAAATCCTGACTATCTAGACAAAATGCAAAAGGTTGTAGTCTCTAAGGAAGAGGGTTTTATAGTCCAACCAAAACAGTTTGTACTGGCAACAACCCTTGAGTATATAAGACTTCCAGATTTTTTAACGGCTTTTGTTGAAGGTCGTTCTTCCCTTGGTAGACTTGGACTTTTTATTGAGAATGCAGGCTGGGTAGATGCAGGTTTTGAAGGCTCTATCACTTTAGAATTCTACAATGCCAACTCAAGACCTATCAAAATCTATCCTGAGATGAGAATTTGTCAGCTTGTCTTTTCTGAAATGAAAGAGCCAGCGGAAAGGCCTTACAGAGGAAAGTACCAAGGACAAAGAGGTACCACTGCATCAAAGATATTTATGGATAAAAGGTGAGGCCTTTACCCCTCACCCTCAAGTTCTTTTAAAGCCTCATCAACAGTTTTTCCTTCGTGAACGATTTTAGATAAGGCTCTTAGTATTCCTACTATGTTGTCATGCTGGAACACGTTTCTTCCTACAGACAGTCCAGCACAGCCGGCAACAACTACGGCATCATATATCATCTGTAGAAGTTCTCTGTCTGAGTTTACTTTTGGTCCTCCAGCTATCACCACTGGAACGGGGCAACCTTCAACAACTTTTCTAAAGCTTTCTGGGTCTCCTGTATATGGAACCTTTACAATATCTGCTCCAAGTTCGGCTCCAAGTCTTGCAATGTGGGCTATCGCATCTGGGTCAAATGGATTTTTAACCTCAGGGCCTCTATAGTAAAGCATAGCTAAAAGTGGCATCTGCCAGTCTAAACAGGCCTTTGAAACAGCACCAAAATCTTTCAACATCTGTTTTTCATCTTCAGCACCGATGTTTACGTGAATGGAAACCCCGTCTGCTCCAAGCTTTATAGCCTCTTCTACGGTACAGACCAAAACTTTATCATTTTTTCTTAGGGACAGGTCTGTAGATGCGGACATGTGGACTATAAGACCTAAATCTTTACCTTTCCCTCTGTGTCCTTCTTCGACGATACCTTTATGGAGGATTATTGCATCTGCTCCACCTTCGGCAATCTTTTCAACGGTTTCTCTGATATTGATAAGGCCTTTCATTGGACCTGAGCTAACGCCGTGGTCCATAGGAACTATTATTGTCTTTCCTGTATCTCTATTGATTATTCTTTCTAGTCTAACTTTCTTTCCTATTCCCAAGTTTTTTCCTCCATTTATTCTTGTCTAATCTATATAATTTTACCAACTATAACTCCTAAAATAAAAGCAATCAGTATGGCTATTATGTATTTGGTATCTTTTGATGCACCGCTTCTAGATGCAGCTCTTGATGATTTTTCTTTCATATAGTCTCTATCATAAAGTCCCATTTTTTACCCCTTTATGTAAAATGTTTTATACTTAGGAAAATATAAAAGCTTTTCCCCTTCTATCAACTTCAGCCTTTGAGTAATTTTGTTGTAGAACTGGTCTAAATTCTTTTCCTTACTAAGAAATGTGTAAAGAGGAATGTTCGGAAACTGCTTTTTAAAATCCTCTAAAAGGTTATTTAACGCTCCTTCTAATTCTTCTAAATTATTTACCAAAACTTTAAAAACCCAAGTTTTGAACTGATTTTTATCTATACTTTCTGGATACTCATAGGATTTATCTTCTATGATTTCTACTTTTTCATCAAAGTACTTCCGGAGGTTTTCTTTTATAAAAAGAAGTGGATTATGTGTATCAGTGTTCTCTTTTATCAAGCTCATTGGTATATAAAACTTAACGAGATATTTAGCTTTGCTTTTTATCATTTTCTCTCTGCTCTAAATTTTTTTCTTCTTCTAGCTTTTTGAGCTTTTTCTGGCAGGTTTCTAAATCGCTTTTTAGTAAGTTTATCTGTCTTTTTAGCTTCAGCTTTTCTATCTTGAAGGATATCCAGTCAGTAATGGTAAAAATCAGAATGATTAATGCTCCAACAATCATACTAAAAATGATGATAAGTGCCATTGGAACTTCAGGAGTTTTGTACGTTGGTAGGAGCCTTATTGAGACTTGAGGCTCAACATTCATAGAAACAAAGTAAGCAACTAAAAGTAAAATAACGAGCCAGATTATAAGTTTTATCTTTCCTATCATTACATCTCCATCTTATCAATAACAGCTTTAAGCTTTTTGTAAATATCTTTTAGGT
>JALUFA010000178.1 GCA_027052485.1 Hydrogenothermaceae bacterium | reverse complement strand
ATTATGTATCTTTTCTGCCATTTTTGCCTCCTTGGGTTTTAGGTATTGGAAGTTCTTTTAGATTATAAAAGAGCCCCACAGTTGGAGGCTCTAAGGTTTATTATCCTCTGCTAAATCCAGCAGAACCGTCGTAAATTCCTGTGAATAGGAAGATAATAGCAATTAAGAAACCGTAAAGAACGAATGTTTCTATAAGAGCCATACCGATAAACATAGTTGTTAAGAGTTTTGGTCCCATGTTAGGGTTTCTTGCCATCCCTTCAATAACACCTTGAACAGCAGAACCTAGACCTGCACCACCACCACCGGCAGCTGCACCAATAGCAACACCTGCACCGATAGCTAGAGCTCCGTAGAAGATAGCTTTTGCTATTTTTTCAGCATCTGCGCTTGTTATTTCAGCAAAAGCTCCTGTGTAAGCTCCAGCTGCTAGTAGTAAGAGCATGAATGCAGTAAGTTTTCTCATTAATAAAAACCTCCTTAAGATTTTATTTTGTTATCAATACTTGGCATGGTAGTTTAGACACGATAGATAGGTACTTTTCATTTAGTACAGCTAAATCAATCTGATTTTCCTGTATGTACTCTGCAAGTTTCTTCTTACCACAGCAAACAAACTTATATTTGTAGCTGCCTTTAAAGTCCTCTAAGTATCTATAAAAAGCTTTTTTCACTTTCTCTTTGGTTTTTTCTTCCAGGTCTGGGTCTATCGGAAATGCAAACAGATTTGCGTAGTCTCCTACGGCTTCTAGCTCTTCCATGTCGTAGTATAAAATCAGTTCAGCGTTTGCAAGTTGGGCTATTGTTTTCCCCCACTCTACAGCCTTTATAGCTGAAGGGGTTAGGTCTATATTTACGAGTACTTTTTTAATATCTATCATTGTTATCCCCTTTTAGTGTTCTGGCTCATTTATAGCTGTAGCGATATAAACAGTTGTTAGTATCATAAATACGTATGTTTGTAGGAATACCTGGAAGAAGTGGATAAACATTATTGGTAATGGAACAAGTAGTGGAACTAAGAATATAAGAACAACAGTTAAAATTTCTCCACCTGTCATGTTCGCAAATAAACGTAAAGCAAGTGTTATAGGTCTGCTTAGGTGAGAGATTATTTCCAGTACAAAGAAAAGTGGAGCCATCCATTTGATTGGACCAAAGAAGTGTTTTATGTAGTTAATAAGACCTTGAGCTCTTATACCTTCTATGTTGTATATGAAGAATACCAGTAAAGCTAGGGCCAGTGTTGTGTTTATATTGGCTGTAGGAGATTCTAAGCCAGGTATCATACCAAGTAAGTTCCCAAAGAAGACAAACAGCCCGATACCTGCTATAAGGGCAAAGTATTTCATGCCTTTTTTACCCATATTTTCTTCAATCATCTTTTTAACAAAGTCTATATACGCCTCAAAGACATTTTGGATTGAATTTGGTATCAGTTTTGGTGCTTTTGCAAGGGTTGCAAATATAGCTACAACAACGATGACTTCGAGTATAGCCATCCATATATGATTGGTGTATAAACCTTCCAAGGCTACCTCCATTTAAAATCTTTATAGGCAAACTCTCAATATTATAACAAAAATTTTTCTTTTTAAGGGTACTCTTTTATGTACTTCTTATACTCCTCAATCCTCTTTTTTATCTCTATCCAGTTATCGTTTCCAAACTTCTCAAGAATGGCATCTGCCAGTACGATAGCAAGCATTGCTTCGCCAACCACAGCTGCAGCAGGAACAGCTGTAACATCAGACCGTTCTTTAGCTGCATCAAATGGTTCTTTGGTTTTTATGTTTACTGATTGGAGGGACTTTTTCCTCATAAGAGTTGGTATCGGCTTCATTCCAACCCTTACAAGTATGGGTTCTCCGTTTGTCATGCCACCTTCAAGTCCTCCAGCTCTGTTTGTCTTATGGTAAAAACCTTTATCTTTATCCCAAAATATCTCGTCGTGGGCTTGAGAACCAATTTTCTTAGAAAGAGAAAAACCTTCTCCTATCTCTACCGCTTTCATCGCTTGTATACTCATCATTGCCTGAGCTATTCGTCCATCTAACCTTCTATCCCACTGGACGTAAGAGCCAAGACCCATAGGTACACCAGTGGCAAAAACTTCAAAAACACCACCTAAGCTTTCGCCTTCTTTTTTTGCTTCATCTATTAATACTTTAAACTCTTCATCTTTTTCTTTTAACGGAATTCTAACTTCTGATTCTTCAGCTAGTCTTGCCCTTTCTTCTAAGGGTACGTCTTTTATTTCGCTTTCAACACTTTTTTCACCTATTGAAACCACGTAGCTTCCGATTTTTATTCCTATATCTTCTAGCAGTTGCTTACAAACTGCTCCTACTGCTACCCTTGTTGTTGTTTCCCTTGCTGAGGCTCTCTCTAAGACGTTTCTAAGGTCTTCAAATCCGTACTTTACACCGCCTACTAGGTCAGCATGCCCTGGACGAGGGTTTGTGATTTCCCTTTTTTCTACAGGTTCACCTTCTATT
>JALUFA010000177.1 GCA_027052485.1 Hydrogenothermaceae bacterium | reverse complement strand
CATCAAGATAAAGCAGCTAGCATAAAAACTATTGAGAATCTGTTTGAAACAGCCCGCTCAACGCTAAAAACCGAAGACCTAGAAAAGCTTAATCAGTTTTTAAATGAACTTTACCATCATCTAGATGAACACTTTTATACAGAAGAAAGTAAACTTTTCCCAAAATTAAAAACACCAGAGAACTCGGAGCTTATATCACAGTTAGAACAGGAACACGTACAGATTTTAAATCTGATAAAAGCAGCAAACAGCAGTATTGAAAAAATTAATAAAGAGCAAAAGAACGTGTGGTTAGAGCTTAGGCACAATATAAAAGAGCTTTTACACGAGCTTAACGACCACATTCTCAAAGAAGATTACATCCTTCTAAAAGATTGGAACGTCTAGTTTTCTCATTTTAATATCTTTATATTTATATATTTAGATATACACAGTAAGGAGACGCACATGGGAAAAGTTTTGGTTCTTTATGATACTAACACAGGAAACACTAAAGAGATGGCAAAGTATGTGGCAGAAGGGGCTAAAACTGTAGAAGATACAGAGGTTAGAGTAAAATTCGTGGAAGATGCTACAAAAGAGGATATTCTCTGGTGTGATGGGGTAGCTGTAGGTTCGCCTACCCAGATGGGGATTATATCTTGGAGATTAAAAAAATTTTTTGATGAAGAGCTAATAGACTTATGGGGCGAGATAGACGGAAAGATAGGCTGTGCTTTTTCCTCATCTGGCGGATGGGGTGGAGGTAATGAGATAGCCTGTATGTCAATTTTAACGGTTTTAATGAACTTTGGATTTTTAACCTTCGGAGTTACAGATTACGTAGCAGATAAGTTTACACTCCACTATGGAGCGGTTGTTGCAGGAAAACCAAAAGAAGAGTATGAAAAAGAAGCCTGTAGGAGACTTGGAAGGAGATTAGCCCAATGGGTAGCATACTACGTGGATGGAAGAGAAGAGATAATAAATCAAATAAGAAAAGAAACAGGAGCTTAAGATAGATGGGTGAGAAAGTAGTAGCAACGAACAAGCAGGTTTACCATAACTACCAGATACTTGAAAAGTACGAAGCAGGTATGGCTTTAAAGGGAACAGAGGTTAAGTCACTGCGGGAAGGAAACGTTAACATGCGCGATGCGTACGTTAGGTTTGAGGATGGAGAGGCTTACGTTGTAGGGCTTCACATAGGACCGTACAAACCAGCAGGTAAACTTCAACACGACCCAACAAGAAAAAGGAAACTACTCCTGCACAAGAGAGAGATACTAAAGCTAATGGGGCGAATTCAGGAAAAAGGTTTAACAGTTGTACCCACAAAAATCTACTTTAAAAATGGAAAGGCAAAAATTGAAATAGCTCTTGCAAAGGGTAAGGCAAAACACGAAAAGAGAGAAGCAATCAGAGATAGGGATATGAAAAGGGAGTTAGCCAAAAAGTACAAAGGAAAAATTAAACTGTAGAGGCAAAAATGCATATAAAAGAGATTAAGGAGCTTGCAAAGAAGTTTACACCAGAGCAACTAGAAAACTGCATAACACAAGCTATAGAAAATGACGGAAAAAGCGAGTGTTATTATGGAGAAGATGTTTTAGAGGTTGTAAATACTTTAGCCAAAGCCCAGACTGTTAGACAGTTAATGGAGCAGGGCATGTCTGAGATAGAAGCAATTAGAGAACTTGCAAGAAAGATAAGACAGGTACAAGGAGTGGAAAAGTAAATAATGTACGCAGGTAAAACTGTTTTCATTGTTGACGATGACCCAATAATCAGAATGTCCTTAGAAAAGTTTTTAACTAAAGAAGGTATAAGGGTAATAACATCACCAAACTATGAAGAAACCAAAAAAAAGTTAGAAGAAAACCCAAATATTACTTTAGCTTTAGTTGATTACATACTTCCTGATGCTGAAGAAGGAAAAGCCGTTGAACTGTTTCTGGAAAAGAAAATTCCAACAATTCTCCTGACAGCTACTTACGACAAAAAGATAAGGCAGCTATATGTTGAAAAGGGGTTGGTAGATTATATTTTTAAAAGCATTCCCGGCGCCTTGCAGCTTACAGTGCATACAGTAAAGCGAATATTAAAAAATATAAATACTAAAGTAATGGTTATAGATGATGCCGTAACCGATAGAACAATCATAAAAAAGTTTTTAAGAAACTCCCTTTTTAATGTAATAACTGCAAAATCACTAAAAGAAGCAGAAGAAAAACTTAAACAAAATCCAGACGTAAAACTCATACTTACTGATTTTCATCTGCCTGAAGGAGACCCTTTAAAATTTATACTTAAAGTAAGAAGCAAATACCCAAAAACAAAACTTGGAATAATTGTTATATCAGGCTATCTGGATGAGGACTTACTTCCAATCGTTCTGAAGTCTGATGTAAACGATGTACTTAGGAAGCCTTTTTATAGGGAAGAACTTATAAACAGAGCTTATAACATTTTAGACATTATTGAAAAGTACGCCGAGCTTGAAGAGCTGGCTTATAAAGACCCACTTACA
>JALUFA010000176.1 GCA_027052485.1 Hydrogenothermaceae bacterium | reverse complement strand
ATGTGGTTCAGGGTAAGGCGTACTTTCAAAAGTATGTAATTATGGATCAGGGAACCTTACTGGGTAATGGCGCATACATGGGTCCCGATTACACAGCTTGGATGCTCCACGAAAAGATTACCGCTCTGCAGGATATCTACTCTCAGGAAAAGTATGGAAAACCTTACAGTGAGCTAAAAAAGGAAGAGCGGGCGAAGGTAGACTTCCTCGTTACTGAGGATATGAGAAAAAAGTCCCTGCTGAGGGAAGGAATAACAAAAATCACTCCGGAACATGAAAAGGCATTTTTAAAGGCAAAGGAAAAGCTTAAAAAGTACCTTATTGAGGGAAATCCCCAGTATGCTATGCTTGGAAATATTGTAAAACCGGAAGAAGCAGAAAAGATAGTTGATTTTATAGACTGGACTACTCTTGTTGCAGTCACTCCAAGACCTACAGTAGGAAAGGACGTTAAGCCTGTTACCATAACCTCTCTTGATAACGAAGCCAAGGTTGTTGAGGAAAACATCAACGCCCATCCTACCTACACTAACAACTGGCCTCCAGAACCGGCTATAAAACTAAGCCATGGATACTCTACACTGTTTTGGTCTTTAGTAGCATTTATGGCTTGCTGGACGTTAACAATCGTTGTTCTCTGGGCGTTTTACGACTACTTCCTCAAGTTTAACGACCCTAAAGACTTTGAAAAACCTATTAAGATTACCTCTTTAACTCCAATGCAGGAAAAAGTACTAAAGTTTGTGCCACTTGTTCCTCTATTCTTCTTCCTACAAACCGTGTTTGGCGGATACATGGCTCACCTATACGCAGAACCAGCCCACAGCTGGATAATTCCTCAGTCTCTCCTCCCGTTTAACGCAGCAAGAGAGTTTCACCTTAACCTTGCAGTTTTATGGATAGCAATAGGATGGCTTGCAGGCGGTCTGTTCGTAGCTCCGCTAGCGTCAAAAGGAAAAGATTTCAAATTCCCCATAGCTGTAGATATCCTATGGATAGCCCTTGTTATCGTTGGGGTTGGTGGACTTGTAGGCCTTTGGCTTGGAGCCCTTGGGAAATTACCTGATAATCTATGGTTCTGGTTTGGTTCAGAGGGAAGAGAATACATAGAGCTCGGTAGACTTTGGGATATAGGTTTGGTTGTTGGCTTAGTCCTATGGTTCTCAATAGTGTTCTTCACTGTTAAAAAAGCTGAGAAGATAACCCCACCTCTTCAAATGATGATATGGTCTGCTTTTGCAATAGCTGTGCTATACATTGCCGGTATGATGCCAATTACAAAAATAATTCCAAACTTTACCGTTGATGATTACTTTAGATGGTGGGTGGTTCATCTATGGGTGGAAAACACATTTGAACTGTTTGCAGCAGGTACCCTTGCTTTCTTAACGGTAGCTTTAGGTCTTGTGTCTGCAAGATTTGCCATCATTATGATGTTCTTTGAGGCATTTTTGATTGTTGCTGCCGGTACTATTGGAACAGGCCACCACTACTTCTGGATGGGTGAAAATGAGTTCTGGTTAGCATGGGGAGGTGTTTTATCATCCCTTGAACCTCTACCTCTAGTAATCTTGATGATTGAAGCTACAAAAGAGTATCTCCACATTCAAAAGAGAGGAGACGAGTTTCCATTTAGAATGACCTTCCTATGGCTTGCTGGAGCTGCATTTTTAAACTGGTTAGGAGCCGGGTTCTTTGGAATGCTAATAAACCTACCAGTTATAAACTACTACGAACACGGTACGTACTTTGGAATGGCTCACGGCCACGTAGCACTCCTTGGAGCTTTTGGATACATATCAATAGCTTTCCTATACTTCATCGTTAGAGCCAATGCTTTAGCAAAAGGTTTACACTGGGATGAAAAACTGTCAAAACTTGGATTCTGGCTTGTCACATCTGGAATAGTACTGTTTGCAATTCCTGTTCTCGTTATAGGTGAAAAACAGGTAGAGTGGGCTTTCAATTACGGCTACTGGGTCGCAAGAACTAGAGAAGTACTGGAAGGTTTAGGCTTATGGATGTGGATAAGAATAATACCTGACGCTTTAATAATGGCTGGTGCTTTTATAATTCTCGTTGATTTAATCTACAAACTCTACCTGTCTAGAAAACCAGCACCAAAACCTGCACCAGCGACGTAATTCCCTTTAGCCCCTTTAAAGGGGCTTTTTTTATGCTTCCTCTTTCCACTTACCGGTTCCGGTTGCAAACACTTCTTTTTTCCAGATAGGAGCCCTAGCCTTTACCTCATCTACTATGTATCTGCACGCAGTAAATGCTTCTTGCCTGTGTCCCGCCCATACAGCCACCAAAAAGGAGGGCACTGTTAAAGGCACAACTCCCGTTCTGTGGTGTACTATAGCGTGTTTTATGCCGAACTTTTCCTTTGCCTCGTTTATTATCTCTCTGATGACTTTTTCTGCCATGGACTGGTAAGCTTCGTAGTGGAGCTCTTTTACTTCACCATCTTCAGGGGCACTCCTTGGCATACCAAGGAATATATCAACTGCTCCGCAGGTCTCATCTTTATACGAGTTTAAAACTTCATCTAAAGAAAACCAATTTTCCCCTATGTATATATCAGGTACAGCCATCTTTTCTCCTTTTAATCTTTTTTTGCAAACAGTCGCATGTACTCATTATATATTTTCCAGACATACTTGGAGTTATTTTTGGCTTTTGAGCCTTTGTTGTAGCAGTCTATAGCCTTCCACGTTTTTCCAAACTTGTTTATACACTGGGCTAACACCCACGCTCCAACAAATACGTTTTGACATGGGTTATACAGGTCTCTTTCTTTTATGCCAAACCTCTTTAATACAGGCAGCCATCGGCTGTTAATCTGCATAAGTCCAATATCATAGCTTCCATTTTTGTTGTAATGAATTGCGTTTGGGTTTAGGTTGCTTTCAACTTTGGCAATGGTGTATAGCAGATAAGGATTAATGTTATACCTGTCTCCTGCCTCTTCAAAGCAGTAGTTTTCAGCTCTAGCAAGCCCTATTAAAACTAGTATTAAAGCTATAAAAGCTCTCATCTTTACTGTTTAACAGGTTTTTTTGTTTTCTACCCACTTTTGGAAAGGAATTTTGTTGTAGCAACCTGAGCCTAAGTAATCTATCATTGCGATAAAGTTCTCCTTAGGCAGGTACCCTGTAATCTTCCACAGAAGCTTGTAGTTTTGTTTTGGGTCAAATACGGCAATAGTTGGAAAACCTTCCACTTTATACACATAGGCCAATATCTGCTCGTTCATATCGTTTTTGCTCTCAGGGTCTATAACCTTTCTCTTACCGTAAACGTTTACAATGGCAATCCTAACGTTATCTTTGGCTAGATGCTGTTTTACTTCAAGGTCGTTTAACACTTCCTTATTGAGTTTCGCACAGTATCTACAGTTAGCCGACTCAAAAATTACTATTAAAAACTGTTTGTTTTTCATAGCCTCTTCCATCGCAGGAAGGGGTGGATTTTTAAACTTATCAGATACCTGATTTGATGATTTTTCACATGCGGTTATTATTAGAGCCATAAAAACTGTAAATATATAAAAAAACTTTTTCATTTAATCCTCCTATCTTAGCTTGGCAAGGGCTTCTTTTATCCTTCTTAGCCCCTCTTTAATATTATCCATGGATGTTGCGTAAGACATTCTGATGAATCCTTCAGCTCCAAAGGCTGAGCCGGGAACGACTGCAACTTTGGCCTCTTCTAATAGATAAGATGCAAAGTCTACATCGTTTTTAATATCCCCTTTTATATAGCTTGAGATGTTAGGAAATACGTAAAATGCGCCTTGGGGCTTGTTGCACTTGATACCTTCTATACTGTTTAGCTCTTCCACTATGTAATCTCTTCTCTTTTTAAACTCTTCCCTCATCATTTTCGGAAATTTGCCACCGTCTTTTAGAGCCTCTAATGCTCCATACTGGGCGAAAGAGGTTGGATTTGAGACTGTTTGCCCCTGCATCGTAGCAATCGCTTTTGTGTACTTCTCTGGGGCAGCTACCCATCCAAGTCTCCATCCTGTCATTGAGTAAGATTTTGAGAAAGCTCCTACTGTAAAAGTGATATCCCTAACGTCTTTGTCTAGTGAAGCTATACTCACGTGGGGTTCATCGTACGCAAACTCTTCATAACACTCATCGGAGATAATCATCACTCCCTTTTCCAAACATACCTGAGCTATCTTTTCTAGCTCGCTTTTAGGAATAACTGCTCCTGTTGGATTTGATGGTGAGTTTATTACAACAGCTTTTGTTTTATCTGTTATAGATTCTTTTAACAGGTCTGCAGTTAGAACAAAGCCATTTTCCTCTGATAGCATTGGTGTTTGGTACTCTCCATCACACAGTTTTATCTGCTCTGTGTATGAAACCCAGTAAGGGGCTGGAACAATAACCTCATCTCCCGGGTTTAGTAGTATCGCAAAAATCTCATAAAGTCCCATTTTCGCTCCGGGAGTTATGACAACTTCAGAGGGGGAGTACTCTATGTTGTTTCTCTCTTTTAGTTTTTTTGCTACTCCTTCCCTAAGCTCTGGTATACCTGCTGAAGGGGTGTACTTTGTTTTACCTTCTTTTAACGCTCTTATAGCCCCTTCTTTTACGTAATCTGGCGTATCAAAGTCTGGTTCTCCTGCGCCAAAACCTATAACGTCAACTCCTTTTTTCCTTAACTCATTTGCCTTTGCAGTTATAACAAGGGTTGCAGACGGTTTTACTTTTTTAATCCTGTTTGATAGCTCCATATTTTCCTTCTCCTCGCTTTAGTCTATTTATCATTAATGTTCCACAGCCACCTATTTTTCTTGTTCTGTATCTGTTTGAAAGGGTTGTTTTAACACCTTTGCTTTTCAAAAACAAAAATGCCCTTTCATACTCTTCGTCAGATGTTGTTTTGTATGGAATACCTTCTATCTCATTGTACTTTAGGAGAGAAACCCCTACTCCTAAGTCTTTCGCTATTTCTGCCAGTTTTTCCAGTTCTTCCTCTGTATCGTTCTCACCGTTAATCAGTAGATAGGCTATAGAGTACATCTTTCTTTTTCTGTTTGAAAGCTTAGACAGATGCTCTTTGAAAACAGATAACACTTTATCTATTGGCTCTCCGTATGGGATTAACTTTTTTCTTTTTTCTTCTGATACTGCATGCAGAGAAAGGGATACTCCGCTATGGGGTAGGTTTAAAAGCTCTTTAAATCTGGCTGTAGGAGAACCAGTTGTGTAAAAGCTTACCTTTAAACCTTTTTCTTTAAACTGCCAGAAAGCCTGTTTCACATTTTCCCAATTTAAAAGCGGCTCACCTATGCCTGCAAAGGTTATATTTGTTATGTTTTCCCTATCTGGTGAGCTTTCGTACTGCTGGATTATCTCTTCTGCTGAAAGGTTCCTTATAAGTCCATTCATACCTGAGGCGCAAAAGGTACATTTAACAGGGCAGCCAACCTGTGAGGAAACACATAGGGTATTGCCCCTGTAAAAAACAGCCTCAATGGTGTTCTGATCTTCCGTTTCCAGTTCGTATAGCTTGTTTAAGCTGTCGTGTATCGTTTTTTTTAGTTTAACCATTGTAAATCTCGCTTAAAGCTTCTATCAGTGCATCGTTTTCTTCCTTTTTACCTATAGAAATTCTTAAACAGTTTTCTAGTTTTGGCAAGTGGGACATATTTCTGACAAGTATACCTTTTTCAATAAGTTTTCTGTGTAGCCAGTTGCCATCATCAACCTTTATTAGGAAAAAGTTTGCCTGAGATGGGAAGAGTTTTATCTGCGGGATTTTAGAAACCTCACCCATAACCCGTTTTCTTTCTTCCTTAATAAGGTTAATATGCTCCCTTATCTCGTTTAGACCTTCTGTTAGGACAACCCTGGCTATAACGTCTGTTGGGTATGTGATGTTAAATGGAGGTCTTATCCTATCTATCAGTGAAACTGTTTCTTCATCTGCTATCAAAACTCCAAGCCTTATCCCAGCCAGTCCTATTTTTGAGAGTGTTCGGATTACTACAGTGTTGTTATCAGGTTTTAACGCTTCGTCTAAAAAATCTTCTTCGTCGGAAAAGTGGATATAAGCTTCGTCTACTACGGTAAAAACGTTGTTTTCAGCTGTGTACTTTATTAAGTTTTTATCAAACGTGTTTCCCGTTGGGTTATTTGGAGAGGCAAAAAACGCCAGTTGAGGCTCATTTTTTAATGCTTTATCTATCTCTTCTTTTCGTAGTTGAAAGTTTTCATCTAACTCAAACTCAGCCTTTGGACGCCCTATAGTATCTGCTGACACCTGATACATTGGAAATGTAGGCACTGGATACATTACAGGATGGCTTAAGTCTCCAACGGCTTTTACCAGTATATCTATTAGCTCATCTGAACCATTCCCGACTGTAATGTTTTCCGGTTTTACGTTGTAAAAGTTTGCTAAAACTTCTTTAAGCTGGGTGTAAGTTGGGTCTGGGTATCTGTTTAATGGGATGTTAGCCACTTCCTTGGCTATCTTTTCTTTTAACCCTTCCGAAAACTCGTACGGGCTTTCGTTTGAGGAAAGCTTTATCTTACACGGGGTTGTCTCGGTTTTGTAGGCTTTAAAGGTTTTAAACCTGTCTAAAAACATCAAGCCTCCTTAAATAAAACTTTTTTAAGCTTTGTATCAACCTTATCTATAATCTCATATATTACAGGAATAACATATAAACTTAAAGGAAGGGCTGACAACAGACCACCTATTATAGCTATTGCTAAGGGTTGCCTTAGCTCTGAACCGGCATTTATACCAAGAGCTACAGGAAGAAGGGAAGCAATGATGGTAAACGTTGTCATAAGGATAGGTCTAAGTCTTTCTTCCCTTGCCTTTAGTATAGCTTTTCTTATAGGTAGCTCCTGTCTAAGCTGAATAATCCTGTCTACAAACAGCACAGCATCCCTTGTTATAAGACCAACTAAAAGAATAACTCCTAAAAATGATGCAATATTTAACGTTGTACCTGTAATGAGAATTGCTCCGAATATACCAAAGATGGAAAACGGAAGCATCAGCATTATAGCTATAGGGTGTAGTAAACTCTCAAACAGAGATGCCAAAATCATGTAAACAGCAAGCAAGGCAACCAGTAGAGCTATGCCTAGGTACTTAAACGAACGTTTAAACTCTTTAGTCGTTCCTGCTACTTCATAGGTATATCCCTTTGGAAGGTACTTTTTGATAATACTTTCAACCTCTTTTACAGCCTGTCCCGTGGATATACCAACGACATTTGCATAGATTGTGACTGCGTACTGACGATTATACCTGTTTATAACGTTAAATCCTGCTGTTGGCTTAAGTTTTATGTAGTTTGAAAGAGGTACAAGCTTTCCAGACTTTGTTCTAACGTACACGTACTTTAAGTTCTCATAACTTTTTAGATATCTAGGTACTGCTTTTGTGTAAAAATTGTAGCTTTCTGAGCCCTTCTCAAAACTTCCAAGGCTGTACTTGGTGTATAAGATTTTTATAGCCGTTGATATCTCATCAACAGAAACACCATCCTTGTTTGCCTTGTCTCTGTCTATGAAAACGTCAATCTCTGGCTTTGATATTCTTATGTCTGTATCTACATCAACGTAATGTTTTCTCCTTAATAGCTCCTCTTCAATCTTTTTACCAATCTCTACAAGCCTGTCTAAATCAGAACCCTTTATAACGTACTGGATGTCTGCCGAGCGTCCCATATGGGCGCCGACTGCCATAGGAAGGTCAACAATAGCCTTTACTCCTTTTAGGTTTTTAAACTCCTCTCTTAGCTGGTTCATAATTACCTTCATATGGGGGCGTTTTTCTCTTGGTATGAGAGTTATGAAAAACATTCCGCCGTTTGCCTCTGGTCTTCCTACAACACCCTCTCCAAGAGCCATTCCGTACTTTAGAATATAAGGGTTTTTAAGCAGTATTTTTTCTATCTCCTTTGCCTTTTCATCTGTGTACTGGATGGACGAGCCCGGAGGAGTTTCAAACCTCACTAAAAACCTTCCTTCATCAATCAAAGGAATGAATTCTTTTTTTACAAACTTACCTAGATAAAACCCACCTCCAACCACTAAAATTGCAATAGCTATCACAACTAGCTTGTGGTCTAAACTCCAGCTTAAGCTCTTATCAAAGAATCTTTCAAATTTTGCATAGGCTTTTTGAAAGAAATTTTTCTTTCTTGAAGGTTTAATCAGTCTTGCTGAAACTGAAGGAGTAAAGCTGATTGAGATGATATAGGAGATGATAATTGCCACTACAAGGGTAAAGGTAAAACTTAAGAAAAACTTACCAATGACCGACTTCATAAATAAAACCGGAGTAAAGATTGCAACCAAGCTAGCTGTAGACGCTAAAATTGCAAATATAACAACCCTCGTTCCAACCTCTGCAGCCTTCAAAGGAGGTAGACCTTCCTCTACTCGCCTGTAGATACTCTCCATCACAACGATTGCATCATCAATAACAAGACCTACAGCAACAGCCATTGCCATTAGGGAGATAGAGTTTAATGAAAGTCCAGCAAGGTACATAAAGAACACGGTTCCAAGGATTGATATAGGTATAGCCATAAATGGTATAAAAGTCATTCTGATACTGCCAAGGAATAAAAATACCGCTAAAGCTGTAAAGACCGTCCCCAGTAAAACCTCATGGATTGCATCTTTAGTACTTCTTACGATAAACTCGGCTGCATCGTAGTTTACGCCTATCTTTACGCCTTCTGGAAGTTTAGGAGACAGTTCTTTTATCTTCTCTCTTACCTCCTGCGAAACCTTTACCGTGTTTGCCTTTGCCTGCTTGTAGACAATGAGAGCTATTGCCTCTTTAGATGTGTGTAGGTTGGGAGCCTTAAACCTTACTATGCTTCTCTTTTCGTCAAGGTCAAAAACAGCGTAGCCTACATCCCTTAAACGAACACCGTTTTTTATAAGGAGGTTATTTAACTCATCACTGTTTTTAAACTTTCCTTCTATCTGGATTACGTACTCTTTGTCCTTTGAGTAGATTTTTCCGGCCGGTATTTGAATGTGGT
>JALUFA010000175.1 GCA_027052485.1 Hydrogenothermaceae bacterium | reverse complement strand
GGGATTAATTAAAAATTTAAAATTTCTTGTATAAAAAATCATAGAGTAGTATGTCAAACCAAAATATAGATATGCAGGTAGACCTTTTGTTAAAAAGGCTATTGCCGTAGCTAGTCCTGACAATAAAATATAAAGATTTTTCTTTCGTAAGAAACCAACGATGGCAAAGTAGAAAAATAAACTAACTGTAAATGCGAATGTTATATCTATCTCTGCGAGATACCCATAAAAAAAAAGTATATCTATAAAGGTTAGATAAGATAAAACGGCAAAAACAGCTCCTACTTTTTCTTTAAAAAGGGACACATACATATTGTAAATAACAATAAGCGTTAATCCTAAAGATATTATTGTTACTATGCGACCTGTAAGCTCAGACCAAGAAAAAACAAAAGATGATAGTATTATCAACCAGTTAAAAAGTGGAGGTTTATTGTAGTAATAATCTCCCAAAAATAAAGGTTGTAAAAATGAGTGGTTTTTTAACATTTCAAAGGCAACTATCGTTCTAAGAGACTCTTCCCCCCTAAACTCCATCAACCAAAGATTAGGTAAAAGAGAAAGTAAACCAAGTACAGCAAGTATGACTCCGTACTTTTTTATGTTATCTTCCGTAAACTTCATCCAGTACTTCTCTAGCTCCTGATTGAAGTAGTCTCTCTGCCAGTTCTATACCTAAATCCTCTGCTTCAACTGGGCTACCCTCGATAAAATCCTTAAAGTACCTCTTTCCTTCAAGGTCTGAAATAAATCCTGTCAAAATGAGCTTTCCATCCTTTATCTCGCTGTATCCTGCAAGGGGAACTTGACAGCCCCCCTCTAAAGCCTTTAAAAAAGCTCTTTCTGCAGTTGCTCTTAATCTACTTTCCTCATCATTTAGTACCGAGACAATTTTAATCGTTTCAGCATCATCTAGCCGTGTCTCAATTCCCAAAAACCCTTGGGCTACAGCTGGTATCATAAAATCTGTATCAAAAACTTGTTTAGCTTTGTTTTCTAGCCCCAGTCTCTTAAGACCTGCGTAGGCTAGGATAATAGCGTCGTACTGACCTTCTTCTAGTTTTCTTATTCGCGTATCAACGTTTCCCCGAAGGTCTTTTATAGTTAGGTCTGGTCTATGGATTTTTAGTTGAACCTTACGGCGAAGTGAAGATGTACCAACAACTGCTCCTTTTGGCAATTCATCTATAGAATTATATTTGACAGATAAAAATGCATCTCTCGGGTCTTCTCTTTTTGTTATCGCAACAAGCCCTAAACCTGGTGGAAAGTACGTTGGGACGTCTTTTAAAGAGTGCACCGCCAAATCTATCTTATTTCTTAAAAGGGCGTCCTCTATCTCTTTTACAAAGAGTCCTTTTCCACCAACTTTAGCAAGAGGGACATCAAGGATTTTATCTCCTTTTGTGGTAATCTTTACCAGCTCAACTTCAAGGTCTGGAAAATGCTTTTTTAACTGCTGCGCTACAAAGTTGGCCTGCCATAGGGCTAGTTTACTCTTCCTTGTCCCAATTCTTACTTTCAAAAATTTCTACCTCGGCTAATATCTATTAGTGTAGATTTCCTTTATACTTTTGAAGCCTTGTAAAACATAAATGTTAAAGGTTTTTACAACCTGTCCCCTATATTTTACATGAAATTTTTCATGAAAAACTAACTTCTCAAAACCTTTCTTTACATTTGGGTGAAGTCCAGCTTTTGAGACATAAATTCCTGTTTTGCCGTAGTTTTTAGGAGTATTGATACTTTCCCAAAAGTCAAACTGGTTCATACGTCTTCCAAGATTTATACAGTAAACAAGAGGGTGGTCTGGTAGGTAAAAAGAAAGCTCTGAAGAAACAAAGTAATCATCAGAAAAGACAAACGAGTTAGGAAACTTACCTCTTACATCCTGTACCTCTAATGCCAAATTGCTCCAACCGACCAGTCTTTTTGTTGGGTCTTTTTGGGGAGGAAGGAGTTTTCCAAGACCTACCATATCAAGAATTGGAGTGTAAAAAACAATAACAACAGCTAGAAGGTTTAAAGTAAAAAACGGTAGCATCCACTTTATTATTCGTTTTTTCCATATCCAGAAAGCCATAAGAAGGTACAATGAAAAGTAAGCAAAAGCAGGCCAGTTTGCATAAACACTTTTTTTTACAGCGATCAGTAAGAAAAACAAAAATGTAAAGACTGCTGGGAAAGATAGATAAAATAGTTTCTCATCTCTTGAGATAATACCCTTATATGCCACAAAAACAGCTATGGGAAACAGAAAACCAAACCCAAAACCAAGCTGAGAGAGAATATAATCTCCAACGTGTTTTAAAATTTTTGATACAGTTTCAGAAAAAGTTAAATGGCTACTAACCCCAGTAAGACTACCAACGTGTTTAAACGACACAAAGTCGTGATTTATATTCCAGATAACAACAGGTAGAGTAAAAATAGTGGCTATCGCTACAGAAATGTAAAACCATCGGTTAAATAAAACCTTCCTTTTAAAAAACCACAAATAAATTACAGTAATAGGTAAAAATAGAACCATAATGTACTTTGATAAGAAACCAAGTC
>JALUFA010000174.1 GCA_027052485.1 Hydrogenothermaceae bacterium | reverse complement strand
GCTTTATTCGGACACCTGTATCACTTTTATTCGGACACTTTAAGCACTATTATTCAAACTCCTGTTATGCAAAACTAACCTCACCATATTTTTTAATATCACTAAACTCTATTCTCCTCTGATTTCAACTTTCTAATACTTTCACCACTCAAGTTTATTTTATGACTACTATATACCAATCTGTCAAGTATTGCATCTGCTACTGTAGCATTGTTTAAACAATCATACCAGCTGTCAATGGGTAATTGAGATGTGATTATTGTTGAATTTACTCCAACTCTATCTTCTATCACTTCTAACAAATCATTAGCTTCATCCGCTTCTAAAGGATTAATACCAAAGTCATCTAAAATGAGAAGATTAAATTTTGCAAGACGAGAAAGCATTTTTACATAATCACCTTCTAATCTTGCAAGTTTTAAATCTTCCATCAATCTGGAAACTCTGTAATATCTTGCAGTATAACCATCAAGAATTGCTCTATTTGCCAACGCTTGAGCTATGTAACTCTTACCTGTACCAGTGGGGCCCGTTATGATTATATTCTGTTTTCTCCGTAAATATTCACCACCTATCAAAGAAACCATAACACTTTTATCCAATCCTCGAGGGATACTATAATCGATATCTTCCACCCTTGCCATATTTTCTTTCAATTTTGCTGCAACCAAATTTCTTTTAATCTTTCGATTCATCCGTTCCGATAACTCAGCTTGAAGCAATTGGAGCAACCTTTCCTCAAAAGAAAGTTCATTATAAACAGGATTTTCTTGTTGCTTGGTGAGTGCAGCATTAAACCCCTTTAAATTCAATTGTGATAAAAGATTACTAAGTTCCACTACTTTTCCTCCTTTCTTTCTTTGTAATAATCCTTACCACGTATATTTTTATGGGTATTTAAATTATCTGTATTTTTCTTAGGTCTTTTCTTATATGACCTGGTTTTTAAAATGGTTTTTATACTTTTTACCGTAAATGCTCTAATCTCAATTGCCTTTTTACAGCTTAACTCTAATTCTTTTGCAGAATATTCATCAGATAGCTTTAATATTGCAATACAGGTTCTATAAGCATTTACAGGATGATTTCTTGATTCCATTATCATTTTCATCAATCTAACCGTATTTAAACCTATTTTAGCTGCCCAATTGAGTATCCTTTTTGGATTCCATCTCTCTTTACTCAACAAATGATTGGGCGGCATATGTTCATCAAGTGTAGAAACTTGACCTTTGATAAGTAATTTAGGATGAATTGCTATTAATTTACCTTTTGAAAATATTTCAACTGTTGTATTAGAATACCATACATCAACCTTTGATTTTATATACTGATAAGGAACAGAATAATAATTTCCCGCAACTTCCACATGATAATCTATATGAACCGTTCGTAATAGGTATTCTCTGTACTGATATCGTTTCTTTGGTAATGGGAGTAATTCAGAACGTTCTAACTCCTCTAAAAGCTCGAACCTGCTCTTATCTATACCTCTTATCTTTTTTTCGTTATATTGTTTCATGAGGGGCTTTATAGCAGCATTTATTTCCTCTATACTGTAAAATACCTTGTTCCTCAATTTGGCCAATATCCAGCGCTGTATCCCTTGAACCGCTTGTTCCACCTTCGCCTTATCTTGGGGATGTTTAGGCCTGGCTGGAACTATTACTGTATTATAATATCTTGCCATATCTGCATAGCTGGCATTCAAAATTAGTTCCTTTGGAGTATTTTTTATCACTCCTGATTTAAGATTATCCGGTATTATCTGTTTTGGAACCCCACCAAAATATTCAAATGCCAATGTGTGTGACAATATAAATGAAGATTGTTTTTGATCAGGTGTCGCATGAACAAATACTGCTCCTGATGCTCCAAGTACTGCTACAAATATTTGAACTGTTTTTTCTTCCCCTGTAATTACATCTAACATCTGCATAGTTAAACCTGAATAATCAACAAACATTGTCTCTCCAGCATGGTATATCTGACGCATCGTGGGTGATAACCTTTGAATATAAGTCTGGCAATATCTCTTAAACTGGGTATAATTGTAACCTTCTGGATATTTCTCTTTGTATTCCTGCCATAAAAGTAGCCAGGTTACACCTTTTTTTCGTATCTCCTGGGCTATATATGAAAAATCAGGTAATGGACGGTTCTTCTTTGATTTTACTTTTCGCTCAGGAAACAATTTACCTTCTAATTCATCATCTAAAAGATTTAATCCTTCCTCTATCGATAATCCTGTTATTTGAAAACGTATACAG
Source organism: Hydrogenothermaceae bacterium (assembly GCA_027052485.1). Lineage (GTDB taxonomy): Bacteria > Aquificota > Aquificia > Aquificales > Hydrogenothermaceae > Hydrogenothermus. The sequence goes on along the minus strand of JALUFA010000174.1, from coordinate 306 downwards.
TAATCTGATACTGTAGATTTTGGGATGCCTAAAGCTCTGCTAATTGCACGATACGACATATTATTTTTAAATCTCAATCTCAGTACCTCTTTTACCAATGCCATAGCTAACCTCTTCATTTTTGCTCCCCCTTGTTTAGTTTAGGGAGAGTTTAGAGGTTAGTTCTGCTTAACTCAAGGTGTCCGAATTGTAGCGTTATAGTGTCCGAATGTTTCCGATACGGTGTCCGAATAAAAACGATATCACTGTCCGAATGGCAGCGATACAGGCACCTCAACTTCGTCTCTCTACCATCAGAAGTAGTAT
>JALUFA010000173.1 GCA_027052485.1 Hydrogenothermaceae bacterium | reverse complement strand
AATAAAAACTGCTCAGGTTTTAGAACTTTAGCCAGTTCTTGCTTAAACTCATCGTTTATATCCACATGATAGTTGGAATGTGCCATAATTTCGCAGTAAAAGTTTCCTTTATCAAAAATTTCAAGGACTACTTCCTTATCACCTCTGTACTTCTCACAAATCTGTCTAATTTTTTCTGCAAGACCATTTTCTACATCCTGTTTTGAAAGTCTAAACCTTACAGAGCGTACCTGACGGTTTATCTCCTCTATAGGCAGTATTCTTATAGCGTTCATAGAAACAGACTCTTGCTCCTCGTTTATATCTACCGTTCCCTCAACGATAACAATTTTGTCCTCTTCTAAAACTGAAGGATCATCCATTCTCTCTGGGAAAGCCCTAACATCAATAATACCTGTTTCATCCTGTAGCTGGAATATAGCCATGGTAGCTCCATTACGGGTTTTTTTTCTTTTTAAATTTGAGATTACACCAGCCACCTTTGCCCTGTCTCCTGTAGAGAGCTCTATAAGAGATGCTATTGACTGGACGCGGTTTTCAAGCTCTTTTTTGTAAGCTTGAAGTGGATGCCCTGAAAGGTAAAATCCAAGCACCTCTTTTTCAAATGCGAGTTTTTGTTTTTCTGATAGAGGCTCTCCTTTCTCATAAACAACTGTCTGGGTAGTCGCTGGAGCTGCTTCTGCAAGTAATCCAAATAGGGAGTTTTGTCCTTTCTCTCTGCTGGCTCTGAGCTTTTGACCTGATGAAATAGCTTTATTTATGTTTGAAAGTAATACTCCCCTATCTATCTCTGTAAAGTCAAAGGCTCCAGCTTTTATGAGTGCCTCTAAAACTCTTTTGTTTAAGTTCTTAGAGTCTAATCTTTCTGATATGTCAAATATATCCTGATACTCTCCGTTTTTGTTTCTCTCTTCAACAATAGCTTTTGCGGAACTTTCACCAACGTTTTTTATACGTGCCAGACCAAATCGTATCTTTCCCTTGTCCTCAATGTTAAACTGTGCCATAGACCTGTTTATATCTGGAGGTAGGAGTTCAATGCCAAAATCTTTCATATCAAGGAGGAGGTTTAAGAACTTGTCGTCATTTCCTTCAGTTGTTAGTTTTACAGCAAAGAACTCTTCGGGGTAGTAGGTTTTTATGTAAGCCGTCCAGTATGTAAGGTAAGCGTACGCCGTAGAGTGGGATTTATTAAATGAGTAAGACGCAAACTTTTCTATATCTTCCCACAGTTTTGTTATTTTTTCTTTGTCAAAGCCCCTTTCAACAGCTCCATTTATGAACCTGTCTTTCATTTTTGCCATAACGTCGGCTTTTTTCTTACCAATAGCCTTTCTTAAGGTATCAGCCTCAGCCATGGTAAATCCAGAGAGGATGTTTGCCATAAACATGATTTGTTCTTGATAAACGATAAGTCCGTAAGTCTCTTTTAAAACATCTTTAACTTCCTTAAACGGATATTCAACAGGTTTTCTTCCGTGCTTTCTATCTATATACTCATCCACCATACCAGACATTAGAGGTCCCGGTCTAAAAAGTGCAAGGATAGCTATGATTTCATCGAACTTGTCAGGCTTTAGGCGTGTTAGCAGATTTTGCATTCCTTTTGATTCTAACTGGAATACTCCTGTAGTTTTTCCTGACTGGAGTAGTTCGTACACTTTTGGGTCATCAAACCCAAGCTCAAGGAAGTTTAGGTCTACCCCGTGTCTTTCTTTTATAAGTTTTCTCATATAATCAAGTTCTGTTAGGGTTTTTAACCCTAAAAAGTCCATTTTTACAAGACCTAACATCTCAAGGGTACCCATATCAAACTGGGTGGCTTTTGTTCCATCCTTATCAACGTAAACCGGCACATACTCATCTAGTGGACCTGGAGCAATAACTACCCCTGCTGCGTGTATACCTGTATGACGGGCTGAGCCTTCCAGTTTACGCGCTAGGTCTATAAGCCTTCTGACTCGTTCATCTGTTTCGTAAAGCTTTCTAAACTCCGGGTTTGCTTCAAGGTTTTCATCAATGGTTAAGGTTGACCCTTGGACTGGCCCAGGGAGTATCATCTTTGCTATTCTGTCAGCTTCCGAGTAAGAAAAACCTAAGACCCTAGCAACGTCCCTAATAACCATCTTTGATTTCATAAAGTTGTAGGTGATTATCTGGGCTACAGCGTTTTCACCATACTTATTTTTTACGTAATCTATAACTTTTGGTCTGTTTTCCTGACAGAAGTCAACATCAATATCTGGCATTGATATTCTGTCTGGATTTAAGAATCTTTCAAAGATTAGCCCGTGCTGTAGTGGGTCAACGTCAGTTATACCAAGGGTATAGGCAACAAGGGAACCTGCAGCAGAATTATGGATTGCCAAGTTATTTGCAACATAAGAAGTATCTACAGGAACAGTTATATCGTAAACTTCACCTTTGTAAAAGATAGGTTTAACCTCTTTAACCTTAATATAAATGTAATCCTCATCTACGTAGAAACTATCATTTCTATAGAACTTTTGCTTTGGTATGTGTATTGGGAAGTATGAAAAATCTCTATTCCAATTTAAAAGCTGCTTTCCAGAGAGCTTTACAGAATATTCT
>JALUFA010000172.1 GCA_027052485.1 Hydrogenothermaceae bacterium | reverse complement strand
GTTTACACCTTTGCCCTTCTTATTGTTTTGATGATTGGGGCTTGGAAAGATATGCTTTACATGCAAACGATTACGTGGGTGTACCTCATAGGAATATCAGTCGCCGAGCTTATATTTTTCCTTAAATACGTAAAATCTGAACTGTAAGAATGGATGATAAATTAGAAAATGTTGAGAAAATCTTAAAAAAGGTTTTATCTTTTGACGACAACCTGCTTAACCGCGTTAGGTTTTCCCAAAACCTTGTTGAGCTTTTAAACGAGTATAACCTACCATCTACCCTAAAAGAAGATATTGAGTCGTTTGACGGGCTTTCTCCTGCTAAGAAGAGAGCCTTTGCAAAGTACCTTCTATCTGTTTTAAAAACCCTAAAGAGAAAAGAAAAAAAGCAGGAAACCCTCACAGAGAAACTTTCTCTGGTGGAGCTAGAGGATGTAAAACTCAAAGACAGTAAACTTTTTAAACCTATAGAAAAAAGAGCTTTAAAGAAAGTTGGGCTTGAAAGTGTAAAAGATGCTCTGTACTACTTTCCAAATAAGTACGAAGATAAACGGATAAAGAAGATAAAAGACGTTGTAGATGGGGAAAGTGGAGTTTTCAAAGTTGAAGTGGTGGAGGCAAAAAAGGTAAAAATTGGAAAAATCAAGTTTCAAGCTGTTGTAAAGGATGATACTGATTTTATGACCGTTAACTTTGTGTACGACAAGGACTTTTTGTTTGGAATATTTAGAAAAGGAAAAAAACTGTTAATCGGAGGAAAGGTTAAGGTCTTTCGGGGAGAAAAGTCTATCTTCCAGCCTGAGATTTACAGGGAAGAAGACCCTATAATCATTGATAGAATACTTCCTGTTTACTCGTTAAGGGGAGACAGTAGTATAAAAACGACTTCCCAGACAATAAATCATTTAAGACGGGCTATTTTTAAAATCGTTAACAAATACTCAAAGTACGTAGCCGAGCACATTCCAGAGCACATATTAGAAAAGTACAAACTTCCAAAGATTGATACTGCCCTTGCAAATATACACTTTCCTCAAAAAGATGAGAACATAGACGTTCTTAACGACTTTGAAAGCAGATATCAGAAACGTTTTATCTTTGAGGAACTGTTTATTTTACAGCTAGCACAGGAGTATAAAAAGGCAGTTCTAAGGAAAGAAAAAGCCTGTCAAATCTGTGTATCGGAGAATTTCTTAGAAGATTTTGAGGAAGCCCTTCCTTTTGAGCTTACGGGGGCACAAAAAAGAGCTATATCCGAGATTTTACAGGATATAAACAAAACTTATCCAATGAATAGGCTGGTTCAGGGAGACGTTGGAAGTGGAAAAACGGTCGTTGCAGCGGCAGCGGCGCTGGCAGCGGCACTAAACAAAAAACAGGTTGCTGTAATGGCTCCGACAGAGATTTTAGCAAAACAGCACTACGAAAACTTTAAAAAGTTCCTTGAACCTTTTGGGGTAAAAGTCGGCTTACTAACTGGAAGTCTCCCAGAAAAGGAAAAAAGGAGCATCAGAAAACAGATAGAAAAAGGAGAGGCACAGGTAATTGTTGGAACCCACGCATTGATACAGGAAAAACTAAAGTTTAAAGACCTAGCCCTTGCAATAGTAGACGAGCAACACAGATTTGGGGTAGAGCAGAGAAAAAGGCTTGCTGAAAAGGCAAAGGCATCACCCCACATCCTCGTTATGACAGCTACACCAATTCCAAGAACTTTAACAATGGCCGTTTATGGAGATTTAGAGGTATCAATACTAAACCAGCTTCCAAAAGGGCGAAAAAAAGTCTCAACAACTCTTTTATTTGACGATGAGAGGGAAGGACTGTATAAATCCGTTAGGCGAGAACTAGAAAAAGGCAGACAGGCTTTTGTGGTTTATCCACTTATTGAAGAGTCTGAGAAACTAGACCTTAAATCTGCAGAAGAAGGTTTTAAACACTGGCAGGAGGCCTTCCCAGATAAAAAGGTTGTGATGCTTCACGGTAAGATGTCTCAGGAAGAAAAGGACAGAATAATGGAGGATTTCAAGAACAAAAAGGCAGATATTCTTGTATCTACAACGGTTATTGAAGTTGGGGTTGACGTTCCAAATGCATCTGTAATGGTTATAGAGGACGCCCACAGATTTGGTCTTTCACAGATACACCAGTTAAGAGGTAGAGTTGGTAGAGGCTCCTTTGAAGGGTACTGTTATCTTGTTGTACCTTCAGAGATACGAAAACCCTCTGATGACACATCTAAAGATACGAGGAAAGCCCAGACATTAGAACGATTAAAGGTTTTAGTCAAAACGTCTGATGGGTTTAAGATAGCCGAAGAAGACCTGAATATCAGGGGAAGTGGAGACCTGGTAGGTACCGCCCAGTCGGGAAAGTTTGCGTTCAATATTGCAAATCTTGACCGCCCGTTAGATAGGATTATCCTAAAGTATGCAAAAAAAGAGGCACAGGAGCTTATAGAAGAAGACCCTACCCTCGAAAAGTATCCTAACCTGAAAAAGATACTTTTTTCTAAGTACGCAGACAAACTAGACCTTGCTACTATTGCCTGATTTTATCTACAAACTCTCCCTGAATTAGGTCTATTCCTAAATCCTTAACCA
>JALUFA010000171.1 GCA_027052485.1 Hydrogenothermaceae bacterium | reverse complement strand
CTTGAAACACCATTCATAGAGGATTTAGCCGGAGCGTTGGGCTTTAGCGTTTATGCAGATTTAACTCCTAAACTAAAGGAAATACTCGATGAAAGAGGAAAAGTCTTACTTGATGAGTTTGCCCAAAAATGTAGGGAAAAAGGTGGAGATTGCTCCATAGCTCAGGCCTTTGGCATAGTGGCAAATGAACTTGTTGATATGGCAGATCCGGAAGATCTGCTAATTGTCGGTAAAACAGGAATACACAACAAATTTGTACCGCTATTTTTAGGTTCAACATCTGAAGCTGTAGCAAGGAAAGCAAAATGTCCGGTTATGATAACCACTGATAAATTTATGGAGATTAAAAATGTTATTCTGGCCTTTGATGGCAGGGAAAAATCTATCCATGCAGCTCAGTATCTTAATGAATTTGCAAAAGAACTCGGAATAGAAGGAATCACGGTTATTTCTGTTCTTGAAGAAAAATCTACGGAAAAAGAGGAACATTTGAAACAACTACTTAATAATTATTTATCTTTACCATACAAACACAACTTCTTATATGGATATCCTGATGAAAAGTTAGAAGAATATATAACAGAAAACAAAGATAAATATCAGCTTGTTGTAATGGGTGCTTACGGAGAAAGTAGAATAAAAGAGCTTATCCTCGGAAGCACAACATCCTATATAATGCACAAATCTCCGATACCTGTCCTTTTAATCAAATAAAGAAGGAGCAGAAATTGGAGAAAGATTTTGGTGGTTTTAAAAATATCCTTATAATCGGCCTTGGCCTTATTGGAGGGTCAATTGCTTTATCTCTCAAAAAAGAAGGTTTCCAGGGAAAAATATACGGATTTGATTTAAGCAAAGACAGGATTAAAAAAGCCATAGAACTTGGGGCAATTGATGAGGGCTGGACAAAATTAGAAAACATTCCATGGGATAAGATAGACCTTGTAATTCTCTCAACCCCTGTTCGCACATTTACAGAAATAGCAGAAAAGATAAAATCGTTTCTAAAAAAAGATACAGTTGTTACAGATGTTGGCAGTGTAAAAGGAGACCTTGTAAAACAACTTGAGAAGATACTATCTCCTGTGAAATTCATAGGGGCACATCCTATAGCAGGAACAGAAAAAGAAGGTGTTGAAAATGCAGTAATAGGTTTATTCAAAAACAAAAAACTAATACTAACTATAGATGAAGAAGATGAAGAAACAAAAAGACTTGAAAAATTCTGGACAGATTTAGGTTCTAAAGTTGAAGTTATGGATGCAGATACCCATGATTTTGTATTTGCAGCAGTATCTCATCTACCCCATGCTGTAGCATTTGCACTGGTGGATGCCCTTATATCTTTATCTAAAGAAACAGGTATAGATTTATTTTTATATCCTGGTGCTGGATTTAAGGATTTCACCCGTATTGCAGCAAGTTCTCCTAACGTCTGGAAAGATATATTCATTGAAAATAAAGAAAATGTCCTGCATACTATAGATGAATTTATAAAATCAATGGAGAAATTGAGGGAGTTTATAGATAAGGGGGATGAGGAGCGGTTAATAAAACTGCTCTCAGAGAGCAGAGAAAAAAGATTATCACTGGAAAAAAATTAATGGGAGGTATGTCCAATGAAAAAACTCTTAAGCGCTCTTCTTATTGCGGGGGTGGCTGTCTACGGTTGCCAGAGCAAAAAGGAAGAAAGTTCCTCTTCGGAACAATCAAATTCCAGCTCTGTAATGGAAACTGTTAAAAGCGGTGTTAGTAGTGTAACAGAAAAAGCCGGAGAAGCTGCAAATGCTGCTAAAGAAGCTGCCCAAAACACAGCTGAAGCAGCAAAATCCGGAGCAGAGCAGGTAGCTCAGGTAACAAAAGAAGCAGCTGAAAGTGCTGCAAACACAGCTAAAGAAGCTGCAAACACTGCAGCCAATAAAGCAGATGAAGCTGCACAGGCAGTGACAGATAAAGCTTCAGAAACTGCACAAAAAGCCGGTGAAATGGCAAAATCTGCTGCAAATAAGGCAACAGAAACAGCGGCTTCAGCAGTAAACAAAGCCGGAGAAGCAACTTCAGCTACGGCAGAAAAAGCTAAAGAAACAGCAAATGAAGTTGCCCAAAAAGCCAATGAAAAAGTAGAAGCTGCAAAGCAAGCAGTAGCAGCAGCTAAAATAGATGGTCAAAAACTATTCACAGAAAAGGGTTGTGCAGGATGTCACCAGGCATCTGTCGATACTGTAGGACCTGCTTTAAGCAAAATAGCAGCAGCTTACAAAGGAAAAGAGGAAGAACTCCTTAAATTCCTCAAAGGTGAAGCAAAACCAATAGTTGACCCTGCTAAATTTGCTGTTATGCAACCAAATCTCAATACAACAAAAGCCCTTTCTGACGAAGAAAGAAAAGCACTGGCAGATTTCATACTAAGTCATTAAATTCCTATACATGCCCTGCAAATGCAGGGCATTTTTCTCTTGACAACATTATCCACTCCATTTACTTTAAAAAACTGTTAAATCAAAACTTACGGATATTCATATATGAAAATATGTATTATAGGTGCTGGGGTAGTTGGTAGCTACATAGCAAAGAAACTATCCCAGGAAGGCTATGATATTGCAATAATAGACAAAGAT
>JALUFA010000170.1 GCA_027052485.1 Hydrogenothermaceae bacterium | reverse complement strand
AAAGTCTGTTGTGTTGTTTAAAAGCATGTTTATCTGTTTTTTAAACTTGCGTAATTTTTCTAAAAATTCAGTTTCGTCTAAGTCCTCAAACTGGAGTTTATCCATCTCAACAATAAGTTTGTGTTCCTTGTTTATAAGGTTTGGTATTTCATCCACTATTTTTTTATAAAAATCGTCGTATCCGAGCACATAGACGTTTAGAAGAAACTCACTTAGGTATCTTCTGCCTTCACCACGAAGGTAAAAGTTTTTGTACCACCCTGAAGTGTGAATTTTTTCTTTTAATACCTTAACATCCTGTAAAAATCTTTCTAGAAACTCTTCTATATCAATAAACTCTTTTTCAAGGGAGTCTTCTATGTAGGAGTAAAGACCAACAATATTAATTATCACAAGAATGTTATTGAACTTTTCCCACTCTCCAAGGTTATTTTCAAGAATAAAGTTGTTAAATCTGTAGTTTCTTATTAGATATCCTAAGGCTTTGCTTTTATCATCAAATATTGTTAGATACGTTATGTATAAAAGTTGATATAAATCGCTTCCTGTCTGGAAAATGTATTTTAAGTCTTCAGGATAAAGTTTTATAAATCTCTCAAAGTAGTCTAAAAAATCTGTTAGGTACTTTAAGTATAAAAATTTGTCGTTGTTCCTGTATAAAAGCTCAAGGATTTTTTTGTAAGCCTCCAGTAAAATCTTAAAAGAGTCTTTATCTTCAGGGTCTTTGTACTTCTCAATAACCCTTTTTACGTAAAAGATAGCTAGAGGATAGAGGTTCTGCTGCTGTAGCATTTCAAATATAGGCACTGCACCTTTGAAACCGTTAAGCTCAATGTTTCTCAGTATCGTTGATAAAAGCCCAACTGTCTGTTTTAACTCGGCTGTGCCGTACTCTAAAAGAACATCCTCATACTTTTTATCTAAGTCGTTAACATCAGCTATCAGGCTGTTTATCTCAAGATAGTCATTGAACTCTCTTTCAAAGATAGGTTTTTCATTTTTTATGTCGGCAACGAGTACATCTTTTAAATTATCCATACATCCACTCCTAAAGAGTCAAAACCAGTTGATAGTATAATATGGTTTAATCTACATATTATTACAAAGGTGATTTTATGAGAAAAATAGCGTTAAGTTTAACACTAGTTTTACTGCTGTCATTCTTATCCTACGCTTTACAAGGCTCAACAAAAGGATTTCCTAAAAAAGCTCCCGAAATAAAAGGGCTAATCACAGATGAAGGTAAGCCTTTTTCTTTAGAGCAGTTAAAAGGCAAGGTGGTAATAATGACTTACGGATATACCCAGTGTCCCCACGTCTGTCCGACAATTCTTGCGTACCTAGAACAGGTAAAGGAAAAGTTAGACAAGGATGGTATGAAAGGAAAATACAAGATTGTTTTTGTATCTGTAGACCCTCAGCACGACACGGTGCAAAATCTGCAAAAGTATAAAAAAGAACACGGGTTTAATGACTTTATATTCCTTACAGGAAGTAAAGAAGCCCTTCAAAAAGTCTGGAAGGATTACCACGTTTACGTAAAGGATAAGGGAGTTATGGAGATGAAACACGGGGATATGGTGATGAAACACAGAATGATAGACCACACTGCAAAGGTAACCATCATAGATAAAAAAGGAAACATAAGGGAAGAGTTTTTAGGCATGTATCTACCTGTTGACAAGATAGTACAGGACGTTGAAACCTTAATAAAAGAGTAGTATGGATATTACTAATCTTCTTTTAAAACTGGCTCTAATTGGTGAAAAACCAATCCTGTATCTACTGCTTTTTATGAGCGTTATATCTTTGGCAGTTATTATTGAAAGGGCAATCACGATAAAAAAGATAGAAAAAAACATGTTCCAGTACGACCCTTTAGAATTAAAGCTCTTGCTTGAAAAGCGGCTTGTAGTACTGGCAACTCTAGGAAATAATGCTCCTTTTATTGGCCTTTTAGGAACGGTTCTTGGGGTTTTGCAGAGTTTCCACGCCTTAGCCCAGTCTTCACAGTTTGGGGTAAAGGTTGTGATGGAAGGTATATCTGAGGCTCTGATAGCCACAGCTTTAGGTCTTTTTGTTGCAATTCCCTCTGTTATCGCCTATAACTTCTTTGTAAGGAAAATAAAAACTATTCTTTTAATCTATCAGGAGAAAAAAACTAAAACAGGTAAGCAGCAATGAAACTGATTGATGATGATGAAAAAGAGATATCAGAAATAAACATGACACCTTTTGTGGATATTGTTCTTGTTATCCTTATTATCTTCATGGCCACGGCTACATTCATGGTTGAAGGTAAGATACCAGTTAATCTCCCAAAGACAAACTCTGCAGAAAAGGTAAGCGAAAAAGTAAAAAAAATAGTTGTTGCCATAAAGCAGACTGGAGAAGTACTTATAAATGGAAAACCTGTTAAAAATTTGCAAAGAGCAATAAAAACCTTTAAGGATAAAAACACCCTTGTTCTAATACAGGCTGACAAAAACGTGAAATTTCAAAAGGTTATATCTGTGATAGATACGTTTCGCTCAAACGGGTTTGAAAAGTACGCAATCCAAACAGAAAAAGAAAAGTGAAAACCGGTAGAATTTTACTTTTTGCAGTTGTCATATCTTTGGC
>JALUFA010000169.1:2307-2642 GCA_027052485.1 Hydrogenothermaceae bacterium | reverse complement strand
ATTTAACAGACGTAGAAGCTCAACTCCTGTATAGCCAGATGCTCCAACAATACAGACTTTCTGCATATATTAACGTTTAGACCATCTGTATTTAGCTCTAGCACCCATTTGTGCGTATTTCTTACGTTCTTTAACTCTTGCGTCTCTAGTCATAAGTCCAGCTTTTTTGAGAACTGGTCTAAGCTCTGGGTTATAGCTTTCTAGAGCCTTAGCTATTCCATACATAATAGCCTCTGCTTGCGCTGGCTTTCCGCTACCTTTTACCGTAGCGTAAACGTCAAACTTTCCTGTAGTTTCTGTAATAACGAATGGTCTATTCATCTTAGCTAATAGGA
>JALUFA010000169.1:0-2297 GCA_027052485.1 Hydrogenothermaceae bacterium | reverse complement strand
TATTCTTTTGCTTCCCATTCTTTACCAGATGCGCTTTTTACAACTATTCTTCCTGTTCCACCAGGAATTATCCACACTCTAGCAACAGCTTCTTTTCTTCTACCCGTTCCGTACTTTGCAGTTTTAGGGTCAACCTTTATAGTTTTAGCTCCCAAATTCTTTACCTCCTACCTTTAAAAGTTTTTCCACATAGGAACTATTTCATCAACAGGTCTTGGTTTGTGAGCTTGGTGTTTGTGCTCTGTTCCTGTATAAACCTTGAGTCTTTTCATAAATCTCTTTTGAAGTTTGTTTTTAGGTAGCATTCTTTCAACGGCAAGTCTGATAACTTCTTCCGGTTTGTGCTCTAACATCCATTGGAGATTTCTCTCTTTTAGTCCTCCAGGTCTGTTTGTGTGGTACTGGTAGAGTTTATCAGTCATCTTTTTACCAGTTACCTTTATTTTGTCAGCGTTTAAAACAATCACATAATCTCCAACGTCCATGTCTGGTTGGAAGTAAGGTTTATGTTTTCCTCTCAAAATGTTTGCTATTAAAGTAGCCAATCTTCCTAATGTTTTTCCTTCAGCGTCAACAACATACCATTCTCTCTTTATGTCCTGAGGTTTAGGGCGATACGTTTTCATTCACCGGCACTCCTTATATTATATTTACAGAAAGAATATTATCTTATATATATTTGTACGTGTCAATTGCTTGTAGTAGAATTTTCTTAAAAAGAGCAGGTTTTTAAGATGGAAGACAAAAGTTTTGTAATCTGGGGAAGAAATCCTGTTGTTGAAGCAATAAAAGCAGGTAAATCATTAGAAAAAATCCTCATAGCCCACGACACAAGTACACCAAAAGAGATATTAGAGCTTGCAAAGCAACACAACATAAAGGTACAGAGGGTACCAAGAAAAAAAGTTGAGGAGCTTGCTGGAACAAAGAAAACCCAAGGTGTCGTAGCCCTACTCTCGCCAATAAAATACTGGGATGCAACCGAGCTTATGCAAAAAACGATAGATGAAAACGGCTTTTTACTGGTTTTAGACCACATAACAGACCCTCAAAATGTGGGAAACATGATAAGAACAGCCGAGGTTCTCGGCGCTTCTGGAGTTATCATTCCAAAGGAACGCTCAGCTCCGATAAATGAAGTTGTAGTAAAAGGTTCAGCAGGGGCGGTTTTCCACGTTCCTATCGCAAAAGTTGGCAGTATTAGAAATACCCTAGACAAATTCAAAAAAATGGGTGGTTGGGTGATGGCTACCGAAAAGGGAGGACAGCCTATCCATAAAATAAAGTTTCCATTCCCCCTTGCAGTAGTTCTCGGTTCAGAGGGAAAAGGAACGTCAAAACCAGTTTTAGAAACCGCAGACATCATAGCAACAATTCCCATGAAAGGTAAAATTACATCGTTGAATGTGGCTGCTGCAACAGCTATAGCTTTATGGGAAGTTGCAAAACAAAACTGGATAGAGGTCGATAATGGGTAGATTTGATGAGCTTGCCGTAACGTGGGATGAAAAACCTTCCCGAGTGGAAAATGCAAAAAAGATAGGACAGGCAATAGTTGAAAACATACCTCTTGATAAAAGCTGGAAAGTTTTAGACTTTGGGGCTGGAACTGGTCTGTTAACCTTTTATATTCAGCCATATGTAGGTGAGATAGATGCAGTAGACAACTCAAAGGGAATGCTTGAAAAACTAAAGGAGAAGGCAGAAAAAGCTGGCGTTAAAAACATAAATCCAGTTTTAAAAGACGTAGAAAGAGAAGACCTTGGAACGGAAGTTTATGACCTAGCTATCAGCAGTATGACCCTTCACCACATTGAGGATGTTAAGAGCTTTTTTAAAAAACTATACAAAGCTTTAAAATCAGATAGATACATAGCCATTGCAGACCTTGAAAAGGAAGACGGCACATTTCATTCAGACAATGAAGGAGTCCATCACTTTGGCTTTTCCCTGGAGGAACTCAAAAAACTTGTTGAAGAAGTAGGATTTAAAGACGTGAAGGTAATGATAGTAAACACTATCAAAAAAAATGACAAAGCGTATCCAGTCTTTTTGCTTATTGGTAAAAAATGAGAGTCTCACAGATTGCAAAAATAACAAAGGCCAAGGTTTTTAATCTACAAGATAAAGATATAGGACAGTTTTCAATAGACACCAGAACATTACAGGAGGGAGACTTTTTTGTTCCCCTTGAAGGAAACAACGTTGACGGTCATAAATTTATAAACGATGCCTTAAAAAAAGGTGCATCTGGTAGTTTTTCAAAGAAAAACATTTCTGGCAAGAACATACTCATT
>JALUFA010000168.1 GCA_027052485.1 Hydrogenothermaceae bacterium | reverse complement strand
CTTCTTCTCTCCTTTGGAACTTTTTGAGAATGCTTTCTGCTTCTTCCTTCCAAACAACAAAAGAAACGTTGTCTATAGATATACCAACTAAATGCTTTCCCAAAGGGGTTAATTTAATGTGTCTTTCCATCCTACTCCTTATGAAGCTTTGATTAATGACCTAATGTTAAATATCTTGAAATACACTTTCACTAACAAAAATCAGATTGTTTTTTCTTTTAAATGATAAAATGAAATTGAGACTAAATCTCAAAAAGGAAAATAAAATGAAAAGAAGTTTGTTTTTATCCTTAGCTATTTTTTCTGTTTCTTTTGGGAGTAATACAGAGAAGATACTAAAAAAGCACAGACCTTTAAACTACCACGCTATACATTTTACAAATACGACCGTATACCAGCAAATTAAGGATTATGGGACATTATATAACGCCTCCCATTTGATTTTTGAACTTTACCTAACTCCTAATGACAGGATAATCTCAAATACTTCTATAGCATTTGGGAATGGGATAACAAAAAAGCTTGAAAAGCTTGGATACTCTATCTCAACCACAGCTGATGACTTGGAAGATTATGTAAAAGATATAAACAACACAGGTAGAAAGTATATACTAGAACTTTATTATCAGAGGACTATGAAGAACTTTTCTATATCCGCAGGGCTAATAGATTCAGCATCATTTATTGATGAAAATGAGTACGCCAATGATGAAGAAACCCAGTTTTTAAATGATATGTTTGTTAACAATCCATTATCTCCGCTACCAGCATATAATCCCGGGGTGGCTTTTGAGGCTAACCTTAGTGAAAAAGTTTCCATTTCTACAGTCTATATGGAAAACAAATCTGATGATGGAAACTTTGGTGCTATTGAATTTAGATATAGATGGGACCCTATAAATTTACGTCCATACTACTATTACGTTTTTAACGGAGAAAAAAATAAAGGATTAGGTATTTCTACAGATGTAAGTTTAACCGATGCTTGGGGTTTATTTTTTAGAGGAGGAATTTCAAATCAAGAACAAGACTGGTTTATCTCAACAGGTTTTCAAAAAGAAAAAATATTTTCTTCAAAAGACACCTTAGGCTTTGGAATAGGTATGATACACGGAAAAAGCGGTATAAAAAACACATACGCAGCCGAAACTTACTACAGATATAAGCTCTTAGAAAGACTTGGTTTTTCTATAGATATCCAGTACCTTAAAGAACAGAGGGAAGATTTTGTTTATGGTGGACGTTTACATATTGAATATTAAAAATATGAGCGTATCTTTATAAGTAAGATTAACAAAATAATACTTAGGAGGGTACAGTATGGAAGAGTACAGAATCCCACTTCTTGGCGAAGAATTTCCCAAATTAACAGTAAAAACAACCCATGGAGTAAAACATCTACCAGATGATTATAAAGGCAAATGGTTCATCCTGTTTAGCCACCCTGCAGACTTTACTCCAGTTTGTACTACCGAGTTTGTAGAATTTCAAAGAAAAAAAGAGGAGTTTGATAAACTAAACTGTGAGCTTATTGGTTTATCGGTAGACCAAGTTTTCTCACATATCAAATGGATTGAATGGATTAAAGAAAAACTAGGAGTAGAAATTACATTCCCAATCATTGCTGACGATATGGGAGAAGTAGCAAGAAGACTTGGAATGATACATCCAAATAAAGGAACAAACACAGTAAGGTCTGTATTTATAGTTGATGATAAAGGTGTTGTTAGGTTAATTCTTTACTATCCACAAGAGATAGGAAGAAACATAGACGAAATCATCAGAGCATTAAAAGCTTTACAAGTATCTGATAAGTACGGTGTTGCAACTCCTGCAAACTGGCCTGAAAACCCACTTATCGGTGATAATGTAATCATTCCACCAGCTACAAGCATACAAGAAGCAGAAGAAAGAAAGAAAAAAGAAGAAGCTGGCGAAATTAAATGTTTTGACTGGTGGTTCTGTTATAAACCTCTTAAATAAATCACATTGGGGCGGTTAGCCCCTTTTCTTTTTTTTATCAACACTTAAGTTTTAATCATTAAAAATCTGAGTCAGTCGATCGCAGATTTTAAGGCAAAATTTTAGAGTAAATTTTGGGTCAAAAATAGTAAAAATTGCCATCTCAGCCTTTAGTATCAACGGTTTGTCGATCTCCAGGGATTTTTGCCAGATTGGAGGTCGACTGAAAATTAGCTTCATTTGACAGGATTTTACATTTAGTCTATATTAATAGCTAACCATTGATTTTAAACGGCTTCTTGACTTTTGAATATGTATCCTAGTTTTAGGGTTTTTAGCGTGCCTATTAGGAATTGAAACTAATGTCATCAAAATCAATGGCATTGTTTTCTTTTAGGTTTTTAGCGTGCCTATTAGGAATTGAAACATATAAAGGACATTTCTAACATTGAGGATTATTAGTTTTTAGCGTGCCTATTAGGAATTGAAACTGACAGTTTCGCGGGGAATGTTATTTATTACTCTTTCGTTTTTAGCGTGCCTATAAGGAATTGAAACATGTACATATATGATGGATTAAATGATTCATATAGTGAGTTTTTAGCGTGCCCATGAGGAATTGAATTTCTTATAAATAGCCCCCTCCTTAATGAAATGTAAAAATTTTTAATAGCTAAATCCTTACTTTCTT
>JALUFA010000167.1 GCA_027052485.1 Hydrogenothermaceae bacterium | reverse complement strand
AGTTAGGCTTCTTAGGGGTTGTAGTATACACCCTTACACAAACTCCTCTTTTTTGAGGGTTTCCCTCTAAAGCTGGTGCTTTAGACTTTTTCTTTACCTTCTTTCTTCCTTTTCTAACCAGCTGGTTTATTGTTGGCACAATATAACCTCCTTAAAATTATAAAGACAAGCAAAAATTATAGTATAATACGCATAAAAAGTCAATCATTTGATAATCGTATACTAAAGATGCTTTAAGCCGACACAGACCTTATAATATAACATAAATAATCTAAAGTTAGCAAATAAAAACCATTGGAGGTAAAGATGAAGAGAGTTTTAGTTGTTGGTGGTGGTATTGGAGGAGTGGAAGCTGCTATCAGATTAAGAAAAAAGGGATTTTACGTAAAACTTATATCAAACAGGGATTACTTATATATATACCCCCTATCTATATGGATACCTACCCGTGAAGCAAAATTTGGGGATGTAACGATACCATTAGATAAGATTGCAAAAGGGCACAAATTCCAGTACGAAGTAAGTCCTGTAAAATCCATATCATCTCAGGAAGTAGTTTTAGAAAATATGAAACGCTATGAGAAAGGTAGAGATTTTGATTATCTGGTTGTGGCTTTAGGACAGGATAAGATGAAACCTAAAGGGGTTGAGTATACGTACTCGATATGTGGTTCTCCAGAAGAAACATTAAAGTATGGAATGCTACTGGAAAGGTTAGTAGATACAAAAAAAAGTGGAAAATTAGCATTTGGGTTTGGTGGAAATCCTAAGGCCAAAGAAGCAGTTAGAGGTGGCCCTGTTTTTGAGGAGATTTTCAACGTAGATACGATGTTAAGAAGAAAAAAGATTAGAGATAGATTTGAGCTCACATTTTTTGCTCCAATGGAAAAGCCAGGGGCAAGACTGGGAGAAAAAGCTTTTAAAATGCTTGACTACATGTTCCAAAAAAGAGGTATAAAAAAGGTTGTTGGCAAAAAGATTAAGGAATTTACTCCCAATGGAGTTATCTTCCAAGATGGGACACAGATAGAATCTGATTTGACACTGTTTACGCCTGCAGGAACAGGCTTATCTCTCTTAAAAGAGTCTGATTTTCCTTTAAATGAGGCAGGATTCATAGTTATTAATAAGTACAATCAGGTAGAAGGTTTAGACCACGTTTATGCTTTGGGAGACTGTGTCGCCCTGGAAGGTCCAGAATGGAAGGCTAAGCAGGGACATTTAGCAGAAGTTATGGCTGATAATATAGCCCATAATATAGCGTTAAAAGAAGGTATAGCTAAGGGAAAACCGAAATCTTACCTGGAACATCTTAATATTATGTGTTTAATGGATACTGGAGATGGTGGAGCTTTTGCATATAGAGATAATGAAAAGGCTATTTTGATACCTTTACCGATTATAGGTCACTGGATGAAAAAAGCGTGGGGAGTTTACTACAAACTGTATAAAACTGGAAAAATTCCAAAGTTAGTATAAAAAAAGGGAGCTTAACGCTCCCTCAAAATCAATTAAGCAGTTTCTTTTGCTTCTTCTTTTTCAGCTTTCTCAGCTTCATCTACGAGGATAGCATCAACTTCAGCGTACTGTCTGATACCTGTTCCAGCTGGAACGATATTACCGATAATTACGTTTTCTTTTAGGCCTTCAAGGTGGTCTTCTTTACCTTCAACAGCAGCATCTGCAAGAACTCTAGTTGTTTCTTGGAATGATGCAGCAGAAATCCAGCTCTTTGTAGACAGAGAAGCTTTAGTTATACCAACGAGTACAGGTTCGGCTTTTGGAGGTTTTCCACCTTCTTCAATAATCTTCTTGCTTTCCTCTTCAAAATCTACCTTATCTACAATCTCGTTTAGTAAGAATCTGCTATCTCCAGGGTCTACAATCTTCACTTTTCTGAGTATCTGTCTGATGATAACCTCAAAGTGTTTGTCATTAATGTCAACACCCTGTAATCTGTAAACCATCTGAACTTCTTTTACTAGGAACTTAGCAAGTTCTTCTGGTCCGTTAATCTTTAGAATGTCATGAGGGTTAGGAGTACCATCTGTTAATGGATCACCAGCTCTTACAAACTCACCATCTTTAACGATAATAAACTTACCTTTAGGTATGAGGTACTCTCTTTGTAAACCTGTTTCTTTATTGAATACAACAACTTTTGTACCTTTAGATTTTAGTCTTACTATTCCGTCAAAATCAGCAACGATAGAACCATCATCCGTTAGTTTCTGACCTTTTTTAACCTGTTGACCGTTTTTAACTATAACGAGACTGTCCTTTTTAACTTGGTAAGTCTTAGACTCTCTAGTTATTGGATTGTAAAGGATTATTTCGTCTGCATCTTCATAAAGTCTTACGTATCCATCTATTTCAGAAACGATAGCTTTGTTTTTAGGTTCTCTAGCTTCTAGGAGTTCTTCAACTCTAGGTAGACCTCCAACAATGTCTCTAACTTTAGCTCTTTCTCTTGGAATTTTTGCTATGGTATCACCTGCTTCAACTTTATAGTCTTCTTTCACCTGTAGGTAGTTGTGGTAAACGTCTGCTTGCTCGTCCTCAGAACACGCGAGACATCTATCCCACTTAGTTGTAAGTTTATTTCTTGGTATAAGTAGAAGAGTGTTTACAGGTAAGTCATATACATACTCTTTTCCATCATCACCTTTAATAATCATTC
>JALUFA010000166.1 GCA_027052485.1 Hydrogenothermaceae bacterium | reverse complement strand
TCCTAGAAGAAATCAAGACCTACCTTAAACAAAAAGGTTATTTTGATGGAGATGCAAAACTTCTTACAAAAATAAAACAATATGATGGCAAATATTTAGTAAATGTTATTTACAAAGTGATACCCGGGGTTAGATACAAAGTTGTAGTTCCTTTAATTTATGGAACATGGCATCTAAAAAAGAAAGCTATCTTATGGAACATACAAACAAATGACTTTTTCGACCAAGATGAGTTTGATAAAGAGATTGAAAACTTTGCTAATACACAGTTTTTTAGGCTGATAAATCCATCTTTGAAAATAGATAAAAAAAGGAAAGTTGTTAGTAAAGTGTTAACATTTGTAGAAAACAAACGGGGTAACTTTCAAGGTTCTATTGGTTATAATACCTTAGAAAGATTTAAAGCAAGTTTATCCTTAAGTTTAAAGAACATCCTAAACTACGGTTTTTACTCCAACTTTTATTTCCATAAATCATCGAAGTTTACAAACTATAAGCTTAGTTTTGGAAACAAACTCCTGCCTAAACAGGCAAGTGGAGAGATAAACATCCTGAAGACATATCAAATACACCGCTTTTTTGAAGCTGATAAAGAAGGTGGAACTGTTAGTTTAAGTAGGCAGGTAAACAAGTGGGTAAGACATAAACTTTCTTTTGATTACTTCTTTGAGAAAGAAATCAATACGAAAAATAGTTACGG
Source organism: Hydrogenothermaceae bacterium (assembly GCA_027052485.1). Taxonomy (GTDB): domain Bacteria; phylum Aquificota; class Aquificia; order Aquificales; family Hydrogenothermaceae; genus Hydrogenothermus. The sequence goes on along the minus strand of JALUFA010000166.1, from coordinate 1,983 downwards.
ATACATTGATACCTACTTTTCTATCACCGACGACCATAGAAATAGTAAGCTCTATACTACAGATGGATATTATGCATCTACGACTGTAGGCAAAACTTTTAAAGACTTAAACTACTTTTATGCGTCTGCTAAAGGAATAGCATACAAAACCTTTAAATTCTTAACAGTAGTACCAAGATTTGAAGTGGGGAAAAAGTTTACATCCTTGAAAAAACTACCAATATCCCAACGGTACTTTATTGGAGGTATATACACAGTTAGGGGATACTCTTTTGAAGAGATATCTAATAAAGGTAAAGGTGGAAACAGTTATCTAATTTTCTCCCTTGAGGGAAGATATCCGATACTATCCCAGTATAACCTCTATGGGTTTACTTTTATGGATGCTGGAAATGTTTTTGATAAAGAAATAAAACCTACCGACCTTTACAGTTCTATTGGAGTAGGGATATTCATTCCGACGCCTGCAGGTTCATTTTCTTTTGATATAGCTAGGGCTTTAAGACCTATTAATCAAACCTATAGGCTAGAGTTTAGTATTAACGCTGTATTTTAGGCTATAATAAAGTTTATTTTACCATGGGGTTATTACTTTGTTTGGAGTTGGTTGGTCTGAAATTCTTTTAATAATGGTTGTTGCTGTAATTGTACTTGGCCCAAAGAGACTGCCTGAAGCTATGAAACAGGTTGCCCGTATTTTTAGAGAGGTAAAATCTACAGTTGATGAAGTTAAAACCTCGGTTCTATCGGAGGTTGATGATATAAAATCAATACCCGAAACCACTAAAAAAGAGTTTGAGGAAAAGTTAACTTTTTCAGAAAAACCAAAAAGCAAGGATGAAAATGTAAAATCCTACACTCCACAGAGGGAAAAAATCACATTTTCTAAAAAGGTAGAAGATGAACGACCAGAAGAAAAATCAAACTCCTAACCCTGACGAGTTTGAAGCACCTATAACAGAGCATTTAGCTGAACTCAGGGATAGGTTAATAAAAAGCCTTATTGCTATTGTTATTATGACTCTTATTGTTTTTACCAAGGTTAACTACTTTTTTGAGATTTTTAAACAGCCTTTACATAAAGTTTTTCCGGAAATGAAACTGGTTGCCCTAACTCCAACAGAGTCATTTTTTACTGCTTTTAAAATCGCACTGCTCCTTGGTTTTACTTTGGCTTCTCCATGGGTTTTCTATCAGGTATGGAAGTTCATAGAACCGGCACTTTACGAAGAAGAGAAAAAGCTTCTCATCCCATTTGTGTTTTTTACTACCGTATTTTTCATATCTGGAGGCCTGTTCGCTTTCTTTGGGGTATTACCTTTGGCTCTAAAGTTCTTACTAAACTTTGGATACACCCAGTTAGATGTTGAAGCTATGCTCTCTGTAAGCTCATACATCTCATTTGTTATTAGACTTATCCTGGCATTTGGTATTACATTTGAACTACCCGTTATTCTTTCTCTTCTTTCCAGACTTGGTCTTGTTTCTCCAGAAGCACTGGTGAAGTTTAGGCCGTATTTTATCGTTGCTGCATTTGTGTTTGCTGCGATAATCACCCCACCAGACATTGTAAGTCAGGTGTTTTTAGCGCTTCCTCTAATCGTTTTTTACGAAATTTCCATTGTGATGGCAAAGATACTGTATCCACGTAGCGAGAAAGGTAAGGAAGGTTGATAGAAAAGTACCAGATTAATAAACTGAGAAAAGAAGACTCATGGAAGCTTTTTCGGATTATAGGTGATTTTGTAGATGGTTTTGATATTCTGCCTCAATACGTACCGGCTGTTACTATATTTGGTTCAGCAAGAGTCAAAGAAGGTGATAAGTACTACGAAGATGCTAGAAAACTAGGCTATATGCTGGCAAAAGAGGGCTTTTCAGTGATTACCGGTGGAGGCCCCGGTATTATGGAGGCTGCAAACAGAGGTGCCTACGAGGCAGGAGGAAACTCAATCGGCTTAAACATAGCCCTTCCGATAGAAC
>JALUFA010000165.1 GCA_027052485.1 Hydrogenothermaceae bacterium | reverse complement strand
ACGCATCATCACTAACAATAAAAGGTATGTTTTTTCTTTTACAAAAATTTTCGACGGCTTGACCTGTTTTACCTTTACCGTAGATAAGTTTTTTCACTGTAAACTGCCGTATGATTTATATCATTAAGCATTATTGTATAATATTTAGTCATACTGTTTTACTGAAGTTTTTCAAAGGAGTCAAAAATGGGAAAACAAGTTGCCATAACTGATGTATCCCTCAGGGACGGTCAGCAGAGTTTGCTTGCTACGAGGGTTAGAACTGAGGACTTATTACCAGCAGCTGAAAAATTAGATAAAGCTGGATTTTGGTCTCTTGAAGTATGGGGCGGTGCAACATACGACGTATGCCTTAGATATCTAAAGGAAGACCCATGGGAAAGATTAAGAAAGATTAAGGAGGTAGCTCCGAAGACTCCTTTAGAAATGCTCCTTAGAGGACAAAACGTTGTAGGGTACAGACACTACCCGGACGATGTTGTTGAGGAGTTTGTAAAAAGAGCGGCGGATAACGGGATAGATGTTTTTAGAATTTTTGACGCTCTAAACGATGTTAGGAATATGGAAGTTGCCATATCTGTTGCAAAAGAAAAAGGAAAAACTGTAAAGGCTGTACTTTCATACACAATTAGCCCGGTTCACACAATTGACTACTATCTTGATATAGCCCGTCAGCTTAAAGATATGGGGGCTGACATCATATCTATTAAAGACCAGGCAGGAATTTTATCTCCAAAAGTTGCCTACGAGCTTGTAAAAAGACTAAAGGAAGAGATAAAACTACCGGTACACGTCCACGCCCAAACTACAGCTGCAATGGCAGAGATGACTTATCTAAAGGCTGTAGAGGCTGGAGCTGACATTATAGATACTGATGTTTCAACGTGGTCTTGGCTAACGGCTCACCCAGCCTGCGAAACGATGGTTCATGCCCTTAGAGAGTTTGGATATGATGTTGATATAGACCTTGACATCGTTTCTGAGGTTGCAGATTACCTGAAAGAGGTTAGAAAAAAGTACAAAAAGTACGACACAGCCGAAAAGTGGCCTGATTCACAGGTTCTCATCCACCAGATACCAGGTGGTATGATGTCAAACTTTATAGCCCAGCTTAAAGAAAACGATGCTCTTGATAAACTTGATGAGGTTAAAAAGGAAGTTGCTAGAGTAAGAGAAGACCTTGGTTATCCTCCACTTGTAACACCAACTTCTCAGATTGTTGGAACCCAAGCTCTTTTAAACGTTTTACAGGGTGAAAGGTATAAAGTTGTTACAAAAGAAACAAAAGATTACGTAAAAGGTCTTTACGGAAAACCTCCTGCACCTATCAAACCTGAAATTATGAAACTCATTATTGGTGATGAAAAACCTATCACTGTTAGACCAGCAGACCTTCTAGAGCCAGAGCTAGATAAGTGTGCAGAGGAGGCTTACAAACTCGGTGCTAGGAGTATGGAAGATGTGCTCTCTTACTGTTTATTCCCACAGGTTGCAAAAGAGTTCTTTGAGTGGAGAGAAGCTTACGAGAGAGGAGAGGCACTACCTCCAGATATTGAGGAGTTAACAGAAGAAACAGAACAGTGTCCTACAAAGGCACCGATAGAGTTTAACGTTACACTCCACGGAGAGCAGTACCACATCCAGATTGCTGGTGTAGGAAACCCTGTAGAAGGTGGTAAGCCTTACTTTGTAAGAATAGATGGAAGACTTGAGGAGGCTCTGGTTCAACCGTTAAGAGAAATAGAAGTTGGCGGGACTTACGAAAGCTTACCTGTTGAGGCTGGCTCTCCAGTTGGAAAGAGACCTAAGGCTGTAGATGTAGGTGATGTGTCTTCTCCAATGCCAGGTAAGGTTGTATCTGTTAAAGTTTCCGTTGGAGATAAGGTTAAAAAAGGTGATGTTCTGTTAATAGTTGAAGCTATGAAAATGGAGAACGAGATACACTCTCCAATAGATGGTGAGGTTGTTGAGGTTTACGTTAAAGAGGGAGATCAGGTTAACCCAGATGAATGTTTGATTAAAATAATGCCAAAATAATGAGGGGAAGTCTTTTCCCCTTTCTTAAAGTTTTACGTATTTTAGTTTGTTTATATCTTCAAGGATATCCTTTAATGAAGTTCCACTAAACAGTTCGTATATGTCTTCCCTTTTATCTACCCATTTTTGATGTAGAGGGCACGGATTTTCATCACAGCACTCGTCTAGTCCAAGAACACAATCTGTAAAAAAAGATAGTCCATCTATAGTGGCTACAATATCTATTATCTTTATATCTTCTGGGTCTTTCGCAAGTCTAACACCACCGTTAGGACCTCTGTAAGACTCTAAAAATCCCGCTTTTACAAGCTGCTGTAAAATCTTTGACAAAAAGTAGAAAGATAAATCTAATTCACCTGCAATCTCATTTATTGAGATAAACTTATCTCTACCGTTTAGCTTTTGTTTAGCTATGTATATCATCGCCCTAAGGGCGTCTTTACATGCTGTAGATAACATCTGTTTACTCCCTTACGTAGTTTGACAGATACATAGCTGTCACCGTATCCATCGTTTGGACGTGGTTTAACAGCCATGGTACAAACTGATTTTCAAGATATTTTACTATCAAACTTGGGTCTTTCGTTTTTTCAAAATTTTTCTTTAAATTTTCAAGTTCCATTAAAACCCTGTCGTGCTCTCCTCTATGC
>JALUFA010000164.1 GCA_027052485.1 Hydrogenothermaceae bacterium | reverse complement strand
GAATATGATTATCTGGTGAAGGAATACGGAGTGAAAAACCTGCTTGAGTTTGTTTACGAAAATCCTGAAAAGGCCATAGAAATAGCAGAAAGCCTGCAAGGGAACGTAGAAGAACTGGTTAATCAGCTTAAAGCCAAAAAGCCCGAAGCAGAAAAGAAAAGAGTAGAACTGCTCAAAAAAATAGAAGAAATAGAAAATCAGGTAGAACAGCAGATTAAGAAAATAGAGGAAGCCAAAGAACAGCAAATCAAGAGAATAATGGAAGACTCTCAGGAAATCCAGAAACTAAAAGAAGAAAACAAAAGGCTTACCCAGCAGTTAGACCAACTTATAGCAGAGAATCCACAAGCAGAAGCGATAAGACTGCTGTGGAAAAGGGTTAAGGATTTGTCAGAAATGGTAGGGGTGTTAATGGAAGCACAAAAGACTTCAATAGCCATGCAAGACCTGATGAGGAAGATGCAGGCCAAAATGATGGGCAAAGAAATAGAGTTTACCTCTTATGAAGAAAAGGCAATGTTTGCTAAAAACATGAAGGAATTCAAGAATGCCATAACAGGCAAGGACGAACAGATTGAGAAGATAGAGAAAGAAGCCAAGCAACAGATAGAATCCCTCAAAAGAATGAGAGATAGAATGCTTTCTGTCCTGGAAGATGAGTTAAAAGAAGTAGAAGACCAGATAGCAGTTATTATGTATCTACCTGCAATAGAAAAAGGCAAAAACATAACAGACCTTAATAAAAGGTATCTAAACTACTATAAGAAACTCCTAAAAAGAATGGACAAGGCGTCAAAACAACAGCTTAAGTACGAAATGGAAAGGCTTACCAAGTATTACAAAATAATGCACTATAACCTGGATCAAATAAGGGACTATCACCACTTTACAGAAGAAGAAGTAAAGGAACTGGTGCTTACATTTGCAGTAGCAGTAGAATACGTAATAGCCAGACACCCTTACTACGAAGCAAGCCTAAAGGAACTCGTAGATTACATTTACGAAGAGATAGATTATGCAAACTATAGCCCTACAAAGGAATCGCTTCCTACTGTAGAGAATTTGTATCAAGACCTGCTCAAGGAGTTTAATCTGGAAATAGATCACCTTGAATTTGGAAGCAACTTAACCAGTTACGATGCTCCTAGAATGCAAATTCTCATCAGGCAGGCCTTTACGGCAGGTTTAATGCTAAACAGAATAGCAGAGCACGTTATCAAGGTAATGGAATTAGCAAGCAAGAAACCCTTTGAACTGCCTGTTTTGAAAGAAAAGATGTACAAGAGAGTGAAAGATAACGAAGTCAGAGACAAAAAAACAGTAGAAGACCTTGTGAAATACGAATTAAAAAGGGTTTTCGGTGCAGAGTACACAGAACAAACGTTAAAAGAGTTCTTCCTCGGCGTGTTGCCTGCTACTTATCCTGAGAGAAAGTGGAGACCCTACTGGGAAAAACCTATAGAGTCAAATTCCTGGCGAGGTCTGGGAAATTTTACAAAAAAGATACTTTTAAACAACATCTTTCCGTTTCTCACTCCCCCTGATGATTTAGAATTACAAAACAAAGAAGTAATGGAAGAACTTAAAAAAAGAGGAATAATAACTGAAAAAGGAGCAGAAAGATGATAGAAAAACAAACGTTAGAATCTCTGGATAGATTTAGAGGTTTATTGGCTACTTCCTCTTTTCAAATAGGAAAAATAGCAGATGAAAGAGTGCAAAAATTTGCAAGTAAGGACGTATCAGACCTGCCGTTTGCTGTGATTTCTCACTATAAGGCCAAAAAACGATTTGAAGAAAACATGATAAACACCAAACATCTAGCAGAAGATACAGAGGACAACTCCTATGCACTCAGATATGCAGTTTTGTTTTCCCTCGGAGGGAAAGCCAGAAGTGCTGTAGTAGAAAAACTCCTTGAAGGGTTTATAGATACTCTTCAAACAATGGAATTAGAAGTTTACGAAGACCCTAGACTACCTGAATTAATGAGAGAGCTAAAGCTGATAGCAAAGGATTATGCAGATTCAAAAGATGAACTGGAAAAAATTAAGCAACAAGCAGAACGAGAAGGGTTAAAGTATCAAACTTTTATAAAAAGTGTATTACATAAATATATCACGGGTCAATTGGTGGAAGACAAAGCGACAGCCTCCTAAGAGCAACAACTCTTTTTGGGTTTGAAAAAGGGTTGTAGAAGAAAATATCCCACAAATCCCCACAGTACAACGGCGCTGATCGCTGAGAGAAGACCGGCTTCTTCATCCATATGCACCAATGATGCGGGATTGATTGATTTGGCATCGAAGAGTGCGTCCAAGCCCAATCCAAAGAGGATGCTTCCGACGACAATGACACCTAGATAGATAAAGAGCGATTTGATACCGAGCATTTTTTTGACCACACCCGTCGTGACAGTGTTAGTGGCGGGCCCGGCACTCAAAAAGACAAATGCCGCTCCGGCACTCACACCGCTGAGCATCAAGCCTGCCGCAATGGGGAGTGATGCGGTAGCACAGACATACATCGGTACGGCGATCGCGACGACAACGAGATAGGAGAGCCAAGTGTGATCTTGGAGCATTTGTGCAAGGTTTTCGGGTATCATGGTAGTGATGAGCGCACCCAGCAACAGACCCCAAAAGAGCGGTTTAGCGATGTCGCCCAACAGGGTAATGAAAGCGTATCTG
>JALUFA010000163.1 GCA_027052485.1 Hydrogenothermaceae bacterium | reverse complement strand
CTTCAGGGTGGTACAAAAACTTTTACCTTCGCGGTGAGGGCAGAAGATACCTCAGTGAGTTTCTTCTAAACGTCTATGTGCTCGGGTACGACGATTTTTATAAAAAGATAGTAGATGAAATACCAAATCTTATAAATAGAGAACACAAACTTATTGTTGAGATGGATAAACTCCAGTTTGAGGACTTAGACGAAACTGAATTTTTAGAAAAATTACGCAAGTTTAAAAAACAGATAAACATGCTTTTAAACAACACAACAGACTTTTACAAGGAAAACCTACTGTATATGTACTTTAAAAACTTGATTGATTTTTATGAAAGCAACATTGAAAAACTAGAAGATATCAAAGATGAGATGGCGCAGTACTCTACGATTGTGAAGGATTCGGTGCTTTTGAATCTTCTAAAGGCTAAGATCTCGTACCTAGAAGGGGACGTAGAAAAGGCAAAAGATATAGCAACGGAGCAAAAACTTAAAGCCCTATCCCAGGGAAGGCAGTCTGTAGTGAAAGTGATAGAACGATTTTTAGAGGATTTAGAGTAATGGCAAAGGGAAAAAGTTCAAAGAAAAAAACAGTTTTTGTGTGCTCTGAGTGTGGAGCTACATTTCCAAGGTGGACTGGAAAGTGTAATGTGTGTGGAACGTGGGGGAGTATCGTAGAAGAGACAGTCTCCCCCGCTACAAAAACCCAGTTTCGCTTGGAACACAGCCCTCAAGTAAAACCGATAACTTCAATAAAAGAAAGTACAGATGTTAAACGTATCACCACTGGCATTGAAAGCCTGGATGAAGCTCTAGGTGGAGGACTGGTTCCCGGTCAGGTAATCCTCATATCTGGAGAGCCGGGTATAGGAAAATCAACCCTACTTTTACAGATAGCATCTCAGATGGCAAAACAGGGAAAAAAAGTTCTATATGTAACAGGCGAGGAGTCATCAACACAGGTTTACCTTAGAGGAAAACGGATTGGAGCCCTTGATGAAAACATCCTTATCCTAGCAGACACAGTTTTGGAAAACATTATAGAGACTATAAAAAAAGAAAAAACCGAGTTTGTTATTGTAGACTCGGTACAGACCGTTTACTCAGAGCAGCTTGAGTCTATAGCTGGTTCCGTTTCTCAGGTTAGAGAGGTTAGTGGACGCCTAACCGAGCTTGGGAAACAGCTTTCTATCCCGATAGTCTTAGTGGGACAGGTGACAAAAGAAGGGAATATCGCAGGTCCAAAGGTTTTAGAGCATATAGTAGATACAGTTGCAAACTTTGAAGGTGAGAGGGGACACGCCTACCGAGTTCTTAAGTTCATCAAAAACAGGTTTGGAGCCGCTGGTGAACTTGCAGTGTTTAACATGACTTCAAAAGGTTTGGAAGAGATAAAAGACCCATCTTCTTTCTTCCTTGCAGAAAAACCTGTAGGAAAACCCGGAAGTGTAATCTTTCCTTTTACCGAGGGGTCTAAGCCGGTACTGGTAGAAATTCAAGCTTTGGTTTCAAAAACCGTTTACGCCGTACCTCAGAGAAAAGCCCAAGGAGTAGACATAAACAGACTTGCAATTATCACAGCTATTCTTGAAAAGGAATTGAATATTTTTCTCAAAGACAAAGATATCTTTGTTAACGTAGTTGGTGGTATAAACATAAAAGAGCCTGCAGCAGATTTACCGGTTGCTATGGCTATACTCTCGTCTGCTTTAGAAAAACCTATACCGCAAGATTTGGCAGCCTTTGGAGAGCTAGGATTAACCGGAGAGGTAAGGTCTGTTTACTACACAGATTTACGTATAAAAGAGTGCAAAAAGTTTGGTATCAACAAAATTCTGATCCCTTACTCAACGGATATTAACGACCCAAGCTTAATAAAAATCAAGCATATAAAAGAGGTACTAGATGTGCTAAAGTGATAAAAATAAAAGTTTTGGAGATAAAACATGGCTAAAGTTATAAAGCCAGATGAAGCAAAATTTAGAGATGATAGACCTAACACAGAGGTTGTTCTTGACGTTCCTGAATTTAAGCTAGTTCACTTTTATCTAAAAGCAGGTCAAAAGGTAAGCCTCCACTCTTCAAAGTCCCATGTTCTTACAACCGTCGTGAAAGGACATGGAAAATTTTTCATCGGAAGTGAAGACAAGTATAAAAATTTAAATCAAGGTGAAAGCATTTACTATGAATCTCTGGAACCTCACGGCTTTGAAGCACTAGAAGATATGATTGTTGAAGCTTTTATATCACCCAACCCCAATCCAAAGATAAATCTATAGTTAAGTCTTAATAAATTCTGCAAAGGAACGATAATATAACCTAAAATCCTGCAATAGAGGAATCACATGCTAAAGCATCTAACGATTAAACAAAAAATCTTATTAACTATCGCTGTTATTTTTGTCAGTACTGCGATACTTGCGTTCTACACAGTTAACGAAAAACTAAAGGACTACAAAGAGAGTCAGATTATAATCACAGGTGTAGATATATCAACTAAAATATCAAATCTAGTTCATGAACTTCAAAAGGAAAGAGGGTTAACTGCAGGATTTCTCAGTAGTAGAGGAGCAAAATTTAGTACTGAACTAAAAAATCAACGAAAACAGACAGATGAAAAGTTCGAGGAGTTAATAAACTACTTAAATTCAATAAACACTGACAAACTTCCCGATGAGATTTACAAACAACTTAACCTAGCATTAAAT
>JALUFA010000162.1 GCA_027052485.1 Hydrogenothermaceae bacterium | reverse complement strand
GACTAAAAAGAATTGATGAAGATGTTGAAAAGCTTTTATCGTGCGAGTATGACGATGAGCTTCTAAAGAAAATAGAAAAAGATGGACTGTCTTTTGGAAAGTTTGAAATTTTAAAGGCAGAGACATTAAAGCTTAGAGAAGAAATAGAACAGCTAAAAGAAAGAATTGGAACAATACCTACGGACTTCGACCACGTAATGCAGATTATCAGCGAAGGAAGAAGAGAGGTAAACGAAACAAAGCAACACATAGTCCAGTCAAACCTAAGGCTCGTTGTATCAATTGCTAAAAAGTACACAAACAGAGGTCTACAGTTCTTAGACCTTATTCAAGAAGGAAACATCGGTTTAATGAAAGCAGTTGATAAGTTTGACTACAAAAAAGGATACAAGTTTTCCACATACGCAACATGGTGGATTAGACAGGCTATCACAAGGGCTATTGCCGACCAGGCAAGAACAATAAGAATACCAGTACATATGATAGAAACAATAAACAAACTTGTTAGAGTGTCCCGCTCAATGGTTCAGGAGCTTGGAAGAGAGCCAACACCTGAAGAGATAGCCAAAAAGGTTGGAATGCCAGCCGATAAGGTAAGAAAGATACTCAGAACTTCTCAAGAACCTATATCCCTTGAAACACCTGTTGGTGATGATGATGAGTCCCACTTAGGAGATTTCATTGAAGATAAATCTGTACTCTCTCCAGAGGAACACGTACTAAGACAGGCATTAAGACAGCAGCTAGAAGAGGTACTTTCAACCTTATCTGAAAGAGAAGAACAGGTGTTAAGGTACAGATTTGGCCTAGAGGATGATACAGAATACACACTAGAGCAGGTTGGTAAAAAGTTTGGTGTAACAAGGGAAAGAATTAGACAGATTGAGGCCAAAGCCCTAAGGAAACTAAGACATCCACACAGGGCAAAATACCTTAGACCTTTCTGTGAAGAGTAAAAGGGAGGTTAACGTGGCAAAGGAGTACAACTTCAAACAGATAGAAGAGCAGTTCTTAAAAGAGTGGGAAGAAAACAAGGTATTCAAGTCTGAAGAAAAACCAGATAAAGAAAAGTTTTACGTCCTTGAAATGTTCCCATACCCATCTGGACGTATCCATATGGGACACGTGAGAAACTACGCTATAGGGGATGTTGTAAATAGATACCTTCGTATGAAAGGTAAAAATACACTACACCCGATGGGATGGGACGCCTTTGGAATGCCTGCGGAAAATGCAGCAATAAAAAGCGGCGTACATCCTGCAAAATGGACTTATGAAAACATTGACTATATGAGAAAAGAGTTAAAGAGACTTGGTTTTTCCTACGACTGGGATAGAGAAATTGCTACCTGCGACCCTGAGTACTACAAGTGGAACCAGTGGATTTTCTTAAAGATGCTTGAAAAGGGTATTGCCTACAGAAAAACTGCAACGGTCAACTGGTGCCCCCACGACCAAACGGTTCTTGCAAATGAGCAGGTGATAGAAGGAAAATGCTGGAGATGTGATACCCCAATCGTTCAGAAAGAAATTCCATCGTGGTACATAAAAATCACCGATTATGCAGAAAGACTACTTCAGGATTTAGAAAAGCTAAAAGGTAAATGGCCTGACCCAGTTATAACTATGCAGAAAAACTGGATAGGAAAATCAATAGGAGCAACAGTAAAGTTTCCAATTGAAAACTCAACAGAGAGTTTAGATATCTTCACAACCCGACCAGATACAATATATGGCGTTACGTTCATGGCTATCGCTCCAGAACATCCTTTAGCTCTTGAGCTTGCCAAAGGAACAGACTACGAAGAAGAAGTGGCAGAATTCGTAAACAAGTACATCTCAATGTCAACAAGAGAAAGAAATATAGTTGATGAAAAGGAAGGAGTTTTTACAGGTAGATATGCCATTCATCCATTAACAGGAGAAAAAATCCCTATCTACGTTGCAAACTACATCTTATGGGGATACGGTACTGGAGCAATTATGGCAGTTCCAGCCCATGATGAGAGGGACTTTGAGTTTGCTAAAAAGTACAACATACCTATAAAACCTGTAATAAAACCTGTTGATAAGGACTGGGATTTTGAAAAAGAACCTTATACTGGAGAAGGAATACTTATAAACTCTAACGGATTTGACGGACTGCCTTCTTCAAAGGCAAAGGAAGAGATAGTTAAACTGCTAGAAGAAAAAGGAATAGGTAAAAAGACTGTAAACTACAGACTGAGAGACTGGAACATATCAAGACAGAGATACTGGGGAACACCTATACCTATCGTTTACTGTGATAAGTGCGGAACGGTTCCAGTACCTGAGGAGCAACTACCGGTAGTTTTACCAGAGAATGTTGAGTTTACAGGGATGGGTAATCCATTAAGTCAGGTAGAAGAGTTTGTTAATACAACCTGCCCCAAGTGTGGCTTACCGGCTAAAAGAGAAACAGACACAATGGATACATTTATAGATAGCTCATGGTACTTTTTAAGGTACTGCGACCCACATAACGAAAAAGCCCCATTTGATAAAGAAAAAGCCGACTACTGGATGCCTGTAGACCTCTACATTGGTGGTATAGAGCACGCAGTTTTACACCTGCTATACGCAAGGTTTTTCACAAAGTTTTTAAAAGACATAGGCTTAGTAGACGTTGATGAACCGTTTGAGACCCTCTTAACCCAAGGAATGGTTCTCAAAAAGTGGATAAAG
>JALUFA010000161.1 GCA_027052485.1 Hydrogenothermaceae bacterium | reverse complement strand
TTAGTATGGATTTTCCGCTACCTTCTAGGGTTATGATTACATCGCCGTGTTTGATATGTTCTCCGTCTCTTTTATGTATCTGAACGTTGATGGTAGGGTCTACTATTGAAAATAGCTCTTTTACAAAGGTAGTACCTGCGATAATGCCTTCGTCTTTTGATACAATCTGGGCTTGGATGTTTTTGTCTAAAGGAAGATTATCTGTTGTTATATCACTGTATCCAACATCTTCAAGATAAAAATTTTCCAGCTGTTTTCTAACGAAAACCTTATCCATTAAAATGGCCTTACTATTACCAGAATAACGATTAGTATCATTAAGATTGTTGGTACTTCGTTATACATACGGAAGAACTTTCCAGACTTGGTACACTTACCCTCTGCAAGTCTTCTTCTGATAACTGCTAGGTGTATGTAGTAAAGGATTAAAAGAGTGGCTAAGGTTAGCTTTGCATGTATCCAACCACCTGATTGGAAAATGGCAGGATTTAACGCAAGCATTGCGATTCCTGTAAGGACTGTTCCCCAGAATGCGGGAATACCGATAAACTTATGGAGCTTATACTCCATTACTTTAACAACTTCAACAAATTCTTTTTTATCTTTGTTCTCAACGTGATAAACGAAAAGTCTAGGCAGGTAAAAAAGAACCGCCATCCATGATATTACAGAGATTACGTGGAATGCTTTTATCCAGAGGTACATTTAATTACCTCAATGATTGAAGGCCGCAAAAGGCGACCCTTGAGTGTTGTTAGCAAGAGAAAGAGTTTCCGCAGCCACAAGAACCACTTGCGTTTGGATTTTTGATAGTAAATCCGCCGCCCATAAAGTCAGTAACGTAGTCTAAAGTAGCTCCTTTTATGTAAGGTGCAGAAAATTCGTCAACTACAACTTTTACACCGTCAAACTCAGAAACTTTGTCGTTTTCTGAAACTTCTTCGTCAAAACCCATTGCATATTGGAATCCAGAACATCCACCAGGAACAACTCTGATTCTTAGAATTGGGTTTTCAATTCCCTGTTCTTCAGCTATTTTCTTTATTTCTTTTACAGCTGCATCTGTAACGATGATTAGGTTTTCAGTAGTTTGCATCGTAAATATACCTCCGATAAATTTTTCTACTCTAAATCTTAACCTACCAAGATTTTACAGGTATGATATTAATCAACATCAAAAGCTCATCAAATAGTAAAGTCCAGACTCTGCTTTTAGGTCTAGGTTTAACTTAGCACCAAACAACTTTTCAAACAGTGGTTCTTTCTTTTCCAGTTTTATAACAACTGCTTGTTTTCCTACCTCTCCTAGAGATTTTCTAGTGTAAGCGATTGCATCCTGTAGGTTTCCAAGCTCATCCACAAGTTTAAGTTTTAAAGCCTGCCTTCCAGAGAAGATGCGACCGTCTGCGTAAGGTCTGAGCTCTTTTTTTGTTATTGGTCTGTACTTTACAACGGCATCTAAAAACTGCTCGTAAACGTCTTTTACTGTCTGCTCTATCAGTTTCTTTTGCTCTGGGGTTAGCTTATGGTTTGGATATAAGATGTCTTTGTTTTTCCCGCTTTTTATGTTTTCAATTTTGATACCGATTTTATCCAGTAGTTTTGTTGCGTCTATGTGCTGGACTATCACACCTATACTTCCTGTAATCGTCCCTGGGTTTGCAAAAATTTTGTTTGCTGCAGCTGATATGTAGTATCCTCCTGAAGCTGCCACATTACCCATTGATACAACAACAGGTTTCTTTTTTCTTATTTTTTCTATTGCGCGATAGATTTCTTGGGAAGCTCCAACTGCTCCCCCGGGAGAGTCCACATCAAGAACAACCGCCTTTATAGATGGGTCTTTCTTAGCAATGTTTAAAAGTACAAGAGTATCATGGTAGTTAGATATCACGCCTTTTATAGGTATAAGGGCAATTTTAGGAGTATACGTGTTTTTGTAGTAAACGATAGAAAAAATCGTCAGTAAAACAAGTCCAATAACTACAGCTATAATCTTATTCATAGCAGCCTAACCTACAAGAGTTTGTACTCATCTGGTTTGAATATCAGTTTAGGAAGTCTTCTGAGTCCTTTAACCTTCTGTCCTAGTAGATGTCTTATGTATGGAGCTCTTTTGTTTAACATCTCTACAACGTTATCTAAATCTTTTAAAGCTGAAACGTAAACCTCAGCCTTGTTTAGGTCTGGTGAGGCAATGACGTACATGACTGTGATAAAGTTCTCAGGAGAGTACTCCATAATCTCTTCCTGTATAATCTCGCTTATTGCCTGTTTTAGAAGGTTATTTATCCTTTCTGTTCTGTGGCTCTTTCTCATTGTGGTCTCCTAAAGGTTTCTGTTATCTTCAACTATCTCAACGAAAATCCCATCTGGGTCTTTTATGAAAAAGTATTTAATTCCAGATTTTCCTGTTTTTATCGTTGTGCCTTCTGATATTATACCTTTTTCGTGTAAAAATTTGAGTGCTTTATTGATATCTTCTACCTGCAAGGCTAGATGTTTTACACCTATGATTTTAAGTTCTTCCCATAATGGCAAATCTTCTTTTTTGATAGCATCTTTAAAAGCAAAGATTTCAAGTATTAAATCGCCAAGTTTCATGTGGGATAAAGACATGTTCTCATCGTGGTAAGAGAAAACCTCTTTAAAACCAAAAATCTCATAAAACCGCTTTGATTTTTCTATATCCTTTACCGATACTGC
>JALUFA010000160.1:1650-2755 GCA_027052485.1 Hydrogenothermaceae bacterium | reverse complement strand
TAAAATCTCACCGAAAAGCAGCGTGATAACAATGATACTCTCAGCAAGTACCTCTTCTTTTCCATGGATAAAAGGTACATACTTCCCAAGCTCAATAAGCAGGTTAACGTATAGAGCTGTAATAGTGACGATACTTAGAGTAGTCCCTATAAGTGTCGTTGCAACGTAATCATCAAAGTGCTTTGTTAACATTTCATAAATTTTTTTTGCTCTCTTATCTCCCTGCTTTGCCAAGTATCTCAAACGGGACTTGTTAACGGTAAACAGTGCTATCTCTGACCCAGAGAAGAAACCTTCCAGTATCAAAAAGAAAAGAATAGCAACTATATAAGAAATCATCTATCAGCCTCTTTTTTGTGTTTTTTTACGATAAGGGTTTTAATACGGTTGTTATCCACATCCTTAATCTCAAACTCAAAATCTTCATAAGAAAGTCGTTCTCCCTTTTCAGGAATTTTTTTAAGATTATCCAGCACAAAGCCTGCCACTGTATCATACTCAAACTCTTTTGGAAGAGGCATATCAACTTCTTCTGCAAACTCTTCAATATCCATCTTTCCAGATACTATCCACCTGTTTTTATCTATCTGAATTATTTCTTTTGGTCTTTTCTTATCCTCTGGGAAATCCCCTACTAAGAAGTCCAAGATGTCATGGAACGTTACAAGTCCAACCACCGTTCCGTGTTCGTCTATAACTATTGCCATATGCATTTTTGTTTTTTCAAACTCTTTCATTAATACAAGTAGAGATGTAAACTCTGGTACAAAAAGGGGTTTTCGTAAGTATTTATCTATTACATCGTTTTTACCTTCAAACTTCAGAAAAATAATATCTTTCACGTAAAGAATGCCGACTATGTTATCTAGCGTGTTTTTATAAACAGGTACACGACTGTAGTCTTTTCCCTTCAATCTTTCAAGGGCTTCTAAAACTGTAAGTCCACTCTCAAGGGCAAATATATCCCTGCGGGGAGTCATCACTTCACTTACACTAACTTCGTGAAGTTCTAACGCTGCCTCTATTATCTGCTTTTCTTCTTCTGTAAAGATTTTGTTTTCAACACCAAGACTTACTATAGACTTTATGTCCTCTTCTGTTAGGG
>JALUFA010000160.1:0-1640 GCA_027052485.1 Hydrogenothermaceae bacterium | reverse complement strand
TGTACTCAGACACTTTCATAAGAACAAATCTAAAAGGAGTAGCCAGTATGTAGAAAACGTAAAAAGGTCTTGCAGCTAAAAGGGCGTACTTTTCAGGATAATAGCTGGCAATGGTTTTTGGAGTGATTTCACCAAAGGTGAGGATTAGAATAGTCATCACGATAACGGCTATAAAAACGTACTCCTCCCCAAAAAGTTTGATTATGGTTGCCGTTGTGATGGCTGAAGCTGTGATGTTTACAAGCTCGTTTCCTATTAAAAAAGTTATAACAAGTTCCTTAGGTCTACTTCTTAGATAATCAACGATTTTTGCCGCTTTATTTCCTTCTTTAGCAAGTCGTTTTATCTTTAACCAGTTCAAAGAAAAAAATGAAGACTCAATGCCTGCAAAAAACGCAGATAAGAGAAGTAGTAAGAAGACAATAGCAAAACTAGTCCAAAACTGAGAATCAAACAAAGTGGCAGTACACCTCCCGAGATTTTAGTTTTTTGACAGGTGGTTCAGTTTTACATATATCTGTAGCGTCAGGACATCTGTGGTAAAACAAACACGCACCTTTAACATCTTCACGGTAAACTTCTTGAAAATCTAAGGGTTTTCTTTCTCTTGGGCTTTTTGGAGGTAAGGATGCTATTAGTAGCTTAGTGTAAGGATGAAGAGGATTTTTTAGAACCTCATCTGTGTATCCCATCTCCATTATCTTTCCCCTGTATAAAACAGCCACCCTTTCAGATAAAAGACCAACAACGTTTAAATCGTGGGATATAAAGAGAAAACTTATACCGTGCTTTTCTCTAAGGGTTTTTATCAGGTTTATAATCTGAAGCTGGATAGAAACATCAAGGGCTGACGTTGGCTCATCGGCAACAATGAATAAAGGTCTAAGTACAATAGCCCTTGCTATGGCTACCCTCTGCCTTTGTCCTCCGGAAAGCTCCGTTGGATATCTATCTAAAAATGACTCATCTAGCCCAGCATCAACTATAGCCTCTTCAACTCTTCTTTGCCGTTCCTTTTTGGGAAACTTATGGACTATTAAAGGTTCTTCAAGAATTTCTCTAATCTTTAACCGAGGATTTAACGAATTTCTCGGGTCTTGAAAGATTATTGATGTTTTTCTTCTGAAAACTTTTTCATCTTCTCTAGTGAATGTGTCGTAATCTTTACCGGCAAAGAAAACTTTTCCTTCGTCTTTTTGGATTAGCTTTACAAGAATTCTTCCTATTGTTGATTTTCCACTTCCTGATTCGCCAACAAGACCAAAGATTTCACCATCATTGATAAAAAACGAAACGTCTTTGACCGCGTAAAAGAACTCTTTTTTGAAAAGTTGCTTTTTTATGAGGTATTTCTTTGTAAGATTTTTAACCAACAGTAGGGGCGGAGGGATACTATCGTTTTCCATCAGTTTTCAGCAGTTATTTTTATAGCTACCTCATTTTAGATTGATGTAGTTCAGAATTTGAAAGATGATGACAAGTTTATTTTGTTCATAATAGAGTGGCAACTTTAGTTCATTTTGAAAAAGTTTTAGCTTGACTTTTTCCAGATAAAAAAATTATAACAACTCACTGACAACTGCCTTGAAATACTTTAGAAAAAAGAATTCTTGATTTTAAACATAAAAAATATGATATTT
>JALUFA010000159.1 GCA_027052485.1 Hydrogenothermaceae bacterium | reverse complement strand
TTTTAGTACGTCCTGTTTTAAGCGGCGTAGCATTATTTTTTCTAAAATCTGCCTTGCGTTTTCCTCTGACAGGTTATCTGGTAAGATCTCTTCAGGTTTTAAAAACTGTAAAAGAGATGTTAGCTCATCTAAAGAGTTCTGGATAGGCGTTCCAGACAGAGCCCATCTGTACCTTGCATTTTTAGAAACAAAGTTTACGGTTTTACTTTTTAATGTTTCTGGATTTTTTATGTTGTGGGCTTCATCTAAAATAACGATATCTAAATTTTTGCTAAACTCTTCTAAAAGTTTTTTATCATCCTTATAATCAGCTTTTAGTGTATCGTAGGACGTCAAATAAACGTGGGCTTTTGTTTCCCATAAAATTTTTCTCAGGTCTTTTTTCTCGTTTATACTTACAAAAACCAGTTCTGGAGCCCATTTTTTCAGGTGTTCTTCCCAAACAGGAACGAGGGACGATGGTACAACGATAAGAGCTTTTTTTACCTTTCCCTGCATAAATAAAATTCTTAAGGCGGTTGTTGTTTGTACCGTTTTACCTGTTCCCATCTGGTCTGCAAGCAGTGCTGCAGGTTTTGATATGAGGAACTTAACCCCTTCTATCTGATAGTTAAACAGTGGAGAAGGTAGGTTTAAATCAAGGGCAAAATCTAAATTTACCTGAGGGTTTAAAACAGGTATAAGTAAATCAAATATGGATAGATTTTTAGGCTGAGATTTGGGTTTTGTCTTTTTCTTGGATGTTTCTTTTAAAAGCTCTTTTATATCAAAACTTTCATCTTTGCTAAAGGTTTTACCGATGATTTTATAAGAAACTGGATTTTTTATTAGATTTTTTGAGATTTCAGTATCAATCCTATCGAAAAAAATTACTTTCTGGTTTTCAAGGATTTGTGTACTCATTTTTCACCTTCCGACAGATACTTAATAGCGTTTTTTATTCTGGAAAATGGCTCTAACAGGTTGTAGTTTTTGTATATTGATTGTAAGGTTTTTGAGGTTGGTACCACCAGCTTTTGGTCTTGAGGATGCATGGATAGTACGAGAGTCTCAAACTTTCCTGTAATGTCTGAGATTTTATGGCTGTATTTGTCTATAGCCTGCATCGGGTCAAGTTTTGTTAAATGTCCTATAGGTACTAGCATCTTTGGCCTAAGATTTAAGAGTTCTTTTTCTTCTGTCAAGAGAACATCTGGTAGGTTCTCAACGGCGTTTATCAGGTCTAGCGTGTACTGTTCTTTTAAGAAGGTACTTTCCAAAGTTTCCCCGTAGAGTATCTTTTGAAGCTCATCTATTTTTACGTCAGATATTGCCCTAAACTCTATAGGTTTAGTAGTTTCATCGGTTATTAAGATGCCGCCTTTAAGA
Organism: Hydrogenothermaceae bacterium; assembly: GCA_027052485.1. Classification (GTDB taxonomy): domain Bacteria; phylum Aquificota; class Aquificia; order Aquificales; family Hydrogenothermaceae; genus Hydrogenothermus. The sequence continues at coordinate 1,394 of JALUFA010000159.1, read as the reverse complement.
ACTCCATCAATCTGTGTAAAGGCTATAAACCCTAGCTTCATATCCCACCAGAAGGTCTTTTAGGAAGTTTTCGGCCTGTTTTGTCAGGTTCATTAATAGCTGTGTTATAATCGTTTATATGAAGTTAAAGCAGGTTTTAGCAGTTTTTTTACTTATAGGATTTTTGTTTAATGTTTTCCACGATTTTGTTTTTTACAAGATAGACCCATGTATGTCTAAAGTACAAACCTTTTTAACGTTAGATAAAGGGAAAAAACAAGACCCTTTATGTGAAATACACCATAATCTTCACCACAGCTTTACAGCAGGTTTTCACACTATTAAAGTTTCATTTAAACCAAATCAAAAAGAAAAATTCTTATACACTCCTCTAAATCTAAAACCTTACTCACGGGATATCTTTAAACCTCCCAAACACATCTCCTAAGTTTTTCACAGGATTAGTCTGTCTATTTAAACCCTAAAGTCAGGAGGTAATTATGCATAGGTTTATTATGCTTGTGTTGTTATCCTTTAGTTTCTCTTTTGGGGAAACGCTGGAGCAGGTAGTAAGTACAGCACTAAAGGAAAGTCCTTTTTTAAAGGTTTACCAGTCTAAGATTAAAGCGATAGACGGCAAGATAAAAAAAGCAAAGAGTTTCAAAAATCCAGAGCTGGAAGCTGAATTTGGCCGTTTGTACTCCCAGTCAGGGGATAGTGGAGTAGCGTTAACATCTTTTTCAATAAGGCAGCCTTTAAGGCTCTGGGGTGAAAGAAAGTATGCTATTTTAGCAGCCCAGTTTGAAAAAGATGCTCTTAGATATCTATACGAAGCTGAGAAAAACTCCCTTTTATCACAGGTTTACAATCAATTTTTCTATACTTTAGCTTTAAAAGAAAAAATAAAGGTAAAAGAGCGTGAAGTTGAAAACTTAAAGTCTGTTTTGGACTTTCTAAATAAAAGTTACAAAATGGGAGAGGCTCTGCCTGTAGATATTCTAAGGGCTAAAAAAGAGCTAATGATGGCTCAAATAAATTTGAATGATTTAAAAGCTAAAAAAGATGCCACCCTTTTAACATTGTCAGCACTGGTTGGGAAACAGATAAAAGATGTAGAAGGCAATCTTTACAAGATAAAAGGGATAAAGCCCGTCAATTTAGATAATTTGCCCTACATGAAGTACATCTCAAAGCTTATAACCAGCATAGACCAACAGATAAAACGCCAAAAAGCACTGGCAAAACCGAAGGTATCTGTAGGTTTATCTGTGGAGGAAGACCCAGTTGATTTGGGAAAGTATGAAGCTGGTTTATCTTTTTCTTCTACTTTGCCAGTTTTTTATAAGAATGAAGGTGAAATTATCCAACTTTTGAATAAAAAAAGGATGTTATACGCAAAAAAACGCCAAAAAAAG
>JALUFA010000158.1:2332-2777 GCA_027052485.1 Hydrogenothermaceae bacterium | reverse complement strand
AAATAAATCCTAACTCTAAAAATAAAAACTTTTTTCAACCCACCATACAAAGTCCCTTGACTTTTCTATATCTTTTTGCTATCTTTCAGGTATGAAATTGTATTTCGGCATTAGGATTTCAGGAATTTTATCCCTCCTTTCCACATCTCCAGTCCTCACAGGGCGGGGGCTGGAGCTTTTTAAAGGAAGGGAAAAAGGAGGAAAGAATGTATAACCTTGAATACTACAAGAAAGTGATGTACCAGCTGTGCGAAAGATGCAAACACTTTGAGCCCCACTCCAGAACCTGCGAGAAAAGACACAACCCAGGAAAGCTAATAGAAGAATTTTTCACAAAAGCAAATAGAAAAAGAATTTGCGAAGACTACGAAAGGAAGGAGGATTAAGATGCAAACACAAGAAGTAAGAAAAACAGTAATACCAGAGTGCGACCACGACTTTGAGA
>JALUFA010000158.1:0-2322 GCA_027052485.1 Hydrogenothermaceae bacterium | reverse complement strand
AGTCAGACGACGGTATCGTCTGGAAAACATTTAAGTGTAAAAAGTGTAAAGCATCATTTGCCAAAAAGTTTGTAAAATCCGTCAAGTACCCAGAACTAGAGCGTTTCAAGCGATATGTAGAAAAACCATACATCCTGACAGACACCAACCAGGAAGTCCGAGAGCAGGCAATAAACACAATGAAAGACTTTTTCAGCGGGAACCGAACTAAAACAGGGCTACTGTTTCACGACAAACGAGGAACAGGAAAAACACACCTTGCAGTAAAACTACTAATGGCAGCAAAACGCCAAAAACTAAAATCAATCTACGCCTTAAACTTTTCAACATTCATCTACGACAAGATGAAGGAGATGAACCTCTCAAAATCAGACTACTACAACCAGTACAACCCGCCACAAGCAGAGCTGATGCAAGAAGAAGCCCTAAGGGCAGATGTCCTGCTGCTAGATGAAGTAGGCAAACACAAAAACTCAGACTGGGTAAACGGACTGCTATACACATTCATAGACCACTTTTACATGAATGAGGATAAATTCCTAATCATAACCACAAACATAAACCCAGAGCATCTAGAAAAAGAGCTGGACCCTGCCATAGCCTCAAGACTTTACGAGATGTGCGAGTTTGTATCCTTTAATCACATAGAAGACATGAGAAGGATGTAAAATGAAACTCTCCGAGTTCTTCCAAACCTTTCTAAACATCAAAGCCCAAGAAGTGTCCCCCTCAACGGTAGAAAAGTACAAACAATCAATAAAAAAGTTTATAGACGTTGTAGGGGACAAAGAGCTAAACCAGTACACATTTTTAGACGTTGAACGGTTCAAGTTCCTAGAAAAACAAAGGGGCGTAAAAAACTCAACAATAAACATCTGGCTAAGGCACATAAAAGCAGTCTTCAACTACGCCCTACAAACAGGAGAGCTACAAAACCCACTAGTAATAAAACAGTTCAGAGAAATAGAAAGACCAGTAAGAGAAATCCCAAAATCAACAATAACAAAGCTTTTAAAGGCAGCAAGCCCAGAATTTCGGGACCTACTACTGGTTGCATTCAACACAGGAATGAGACGAGGAGAGCTGTTTTCCCTCAAATGCGAAAACATAGACTTTGAACGAGGAATAATAACCCTCTACCCACACCAAACCAAAGTAAAAAAACTACGCTACATCCCAGTATCAGACGTCGTACTCCAGATACTAGCCAGATACTGTCAAGGAAAAAGAAAAAACCAGAGAGTTTTCAACTTCCTAAAAAACCCAAACTCAATAACAAACAGATTTAAAAAACTAAAGAAAAAAGCGGGTATCAAAAACGTAAGGTTCCACGACATAAGACACACCTACGCCCTAGCCCTCATAAAAAACGGATTTGACATATCAGAAGTACAGCAGATACTAGGACACGCCACAATCATAACAACTAAAAAGTACCTACGCTTCAGAGAAGAATACCTTAGAGAAAAACTAAAGAATTTGAGGGTGGTTTGATATAGCTACTTCCACTTATCAAGAATATCGTGTTTACCTATAGCTATGATTGTAAAATTTGAGGTTATCCTATTTTCTTTTTCATCAATTTCCATTTCTAAAATAGCCCTATATTTATCATTTATCCTAATTTCGTATAAATTGGGTTTTTTAACCTTAAACTGCTTAAATTGTAAAGAAGGATAATAGGGATTTTCTTTAAATATGGCTATTTGTTTTTTAAATCTCTTTTTTATCTCTGGCGGTAGTTTTTTCAGTTCTTTTTCAGCAGTTTTAGAGATAAAAATATTTCCAACTTGAATTTTCGACATTTAGATTTCCCTTAAAACCTCATCTATGTTCCTAATGTTTCCTTCTTCTTTTTCTTTTAAAGATTTGTCTATCTGTTTTTGTAGATTTTCGTCTATTTGAGGATACATACCTGTAAGGTCTGAAAGATACAAATATAAATCCATAATCTCTTTTAAAATGTCTTTTATTTGGGGAGCTACACTTATTAAAACACCTGCTAAAGTTTGATAGTTGGATACAGAGTAAGTGATATAGTCCAATATATCCTTTATATAAATCAGTTTCCATGCGTCCTCTTGAGTTAGGTTATCCTTTGCTAAAAGTTCCTTGTACTCAGGAAGTACTGTATTTAAAAGTTCCTTTGTGATTGCCAAACTAGAATTAAGATAACTTTCTATGACTTCTTCGTTTTTTTCAGCATCGATAGATTTTTCCCATAGTAGATTTAAGGTTTTTAAGATTTCTATATCCTTGGAAACTTTATCCATTAACATTACAAGCTCTCCTTTGTAGAGATAAATCTCTCCGTATTAAAAG
>JALUFA010000157.1 GCA_027052485.1 Hydrogenothermaceae bacterium | reverse complement strand
AGACTCACCAACTATCTTTTTAAGGATGTCTTTTAGCTTCTGACGTGGTTTTTGGAAGACCTGATTTGTAATAATCTTATTAAAGTAAGTATAGATAGCCCCAACGTTAGGAGATATTGAAATCTGATTATCATTTAGTATAACAATAAACTTTGATGGGTCTAGCCAGCCTGCATTGTTTAGACCTTCAAAGGCTTGACCCGCAGTCATTGCCCCATCTCCAATAATCGCTATAGCATACCCTTCTTCTCTTTTCAGGTCTTTTGCTATCCTCATTCCTAGGGCTGCTGAGATTGAGGTTGAGCTGTGTCCCGCCCCAAAATGGTCGTACTTACTCTCTGCTCTCTTTAAAAATCCAGAAATACCACCGTACTGGCGAAGGGTTTTAAACTGCTCTTTTCTCCCTGTTAAAATCTTATAAGGGTACGCTTGATGGCCTATATCCCACACAATTCTGTCAATCTCAGGGTCAAAAACCTTAAGTAGAGCTATTGTTAACTCTACAGTGCCAAGGGACGGGCCTATATGCCCCCCTGTTTTTGAGGTAGTATCTATAATGTACTCGCGGATTTCTTGTGCTAGGGTTTCAATCTCTTCTTTTGAGAGGCTTTTTAAATCCTTATAGTCCTTTATTTTTGATAGTACTTTAAATTCCATCATCTCTCCTAAAGGTGGCTACCTGCCATCAATAGTAATAAACTTATAATAAAATTGCAAAAATACAAAGGAGATAAATCAATGAAACGCCTTGAAAATGTATCTCCATTTATCGTAATGGATATAGTAAGAGAAGCCCAAAAGTACAATGATACAGTTCACTTTGAGATAGGAGAACCTGACCTCCAACCCCCTCCTAAAGTGTGGGAATATGCAGAAAAAGCGATAAAAGACAGAGCAAACTACTACACAGAAAGCCTTGGACTAAAAGCTTTAAGGGAAAAAATCGCTAACTTTTACTATGACAAGTACAAGGTTGAAGTTTCGCCAGAACGAATAGCTTTAACTGTTGGAACATCTGGGGCTTTTCTGGTTGCTTACTCTATACTCCTAGACTTTGGTGAGACCCTTGCATTCTCAGACCCATCTTACCCCTGTTATAAAAACTTTTCTTATATACTAAACATAAATCCCCTTTTAATACCAGTAGACAAAACCACAAACTACCAGTTAACACCAGAACATCTAAAAGAGTTTAAAGGAATAAAAGCAATTCAGATATCATCTCCCAACAACCCGACAGGGAATATCTACGATAGAGAAAACCTAAAAAAGCTCGTTGAGTACTGTGAAGAAAATGGTATTTACCTCATCTCTGATGAGATTTACCACGGCCTAGTATACGACACAAAGGAGCATACAGCGTTAGAGTTTTCGGATAATGCAATAGTAATCAACGGGTTTTCTAAATACTTTTGTATGCCCGGCTTTAGGCTTGGATGGATAATCCTACCGGAAAATCTTGTTAGAAAAGCGGAAATAATACTTCAAAATGTGTTTATAGCACCTCCTACAGTAAGTCAGATTGCAGCCCTAGGAGCCTTTGATTACAAATATTTAAAAGGTATCACCCAAGAATACAAAAAGAGAAGAGACTACCTATATAGTGAGCTAAAAGAACTATTTACCATAGACGCAAAGCCTGAAGGGGCTTTTTATATATGGGCTAATATAGAAAAGTACAGCGATGACTCTTACAGTTTTACAAAAAAGATACTGGAAGATATCCATGTGGCGATAACTCCTGGCATAGACTTTGGAAAAAATAACACAAATAAATACATACGCTTTGCCTACACAAAAGATATAAACCATTTAAAAGAGGGAGTTAAAAGACTTAAAGCCTACCTTTCAAACTGGGAGAGATAAATTGATGTCATCATATCCATAACGTTTATGTGGGTGTTTATCCATGGAAGGAACTCATTATCAATAAAATCTTTGATAATCTGAGGGTTTTTGGTTTCTTCCCAATCTTCTTTTAATCTTCTTAAGTCGTGGAGTAGCGTATCATGGTCTCCTGCGTGCATAGGGTACTCGGGGTAGTGATATTTTCTCATAAGCTCTTCTTCCACTGAAAAGTGCTGCTTGACGTCCTCAATAAACTCGTTGAAAAGTCTATCTATCTTTTCAGTTGGAGCATTATTTTCTATAGCAGAGTAGAGACTTTTTAGAACTTCCATCTCTTTTGTGTGAACTTCGTTCATTTTTTGAAGCTTAACAGGTGGAAGTAAAAATTTGTTTTTACCCATTTTCACACCTTTAACTCTTTTTTTATATTTTACCAGTTTTGCTAAAATTGCAATTAGGAATAAATTTTATTAACTAAGACTCATAAAGGAATACGGTTTATGGCAAAATCTCCATTTACCCTCAAAGCTCCTTTTAAACCCTCAGGCGACCAACCAAAAGCAATAAATCAGCTATACACAAACCTAAAGCAAGGGGTAAAAGAGCAAGTCCTACTTGGAGCAACCGGAACAGGAAAGAGTTTTACAATAGCCAATGTTATAGAAAAGTACGGAAAACCTGCCTTAGTACTAACCCATAACAAAACCCTTGCAGCCCAGCTTTACAGAGAATTAAAAGAGTTTTTTCCAGACAACGCCGTTGAGTACTTCGTGTCATACTACGATTACTACCAGCCAGAGGCGTATCTACCGGAAAAAGATGTTTACATAGAAAAGGACAGTTCAATAAACGACACTATTGATAGACTGCGCCACTCAGCCACTAGAAGTCTTATAGAAAGGCCAGACACTATCGTTGTCGCTTCTGTTTCGTGTATCTACGGACTTGGTACCCCTGAGTTTTACGAAAAACTGAGACTACATCTATACGTAGGACAGGAGATAGATAGACAAAAGCTTTTAAAAAAACTTATAGAGCTACAGTACGTACGCGACGATTACTCATTCAAAAGGGGAACATTTAGAGTAAAAGGAGACACAATAGAGATTTTACCTTCACATACAGAAGATACAATCCTGCGAATAGAGATGTTTGGAGATGAGATAGAAAGTATAACAGAGATAGACATCTTTAACAGAAGCCCTAAAAAAAGCTTACAAACAGCTGTCATCTTTCCAGCGTCTCACTACGTAATACCCCGACCTGATATGCTGGAAGCAATAGAAAACATAAAAAAAGACCTTGAAAGAGAAGTCGAGGAGTTTAGAAAACAAGGAAAAGAGATAGAGGCAAACCGTCTCTGGCAGCGTACAAACTACGATATAGAGATGATGCTAGAGCTTGGAACGTGTAAGGGAATAGAGAACTACTCAAGGTACTTTGATGGAAGAAAGCCGGGAGAAGCCCCATACACACTACTAGACTACTTTCCAGATGACTATTTACTTATAGTAGATGAATCCCACGTGACGATACCACAGGTTAGAGCAATGTATAACGGCGATAGAAGGCGAAAAGATAACCTTGTTAAGTACGGCTGGAGAATGAAATCTGCCTATGATAACAGACCTCTTAAGTTTGATGAGTTTTTACAAAAGATAGAAAGGGCAATATACGTATCGGCTACCCCTGCAGACTGGGAGATTGAAAGAAGTAAAGGGGTTATAGTAGAGCAGATAATTAGACCAACCGGACTGCTAGACCCAGAGGCAGTAGTAAAACCAACAGAAGGACAGATAGACGACCTTATCTCCGAAATCTGGAAGGTAAAAGAGAGAAATGAAAGAGCTATAGTGATAACACTAACAAAAAAGATGGCAGAAAGACTTGCCGATTACCTACAGGAAAGAGATATTAAAGCTATATACCTTCACTCGGAGATAGATACGATAGAAAGAGCAAAAATTATAAAAGAAACTAGAGAAGGAAAATACGATGTTATTGTCGGGGTTAACTTATTAAGAGAAGGGATAGATATGCCAGAAGTTTCTTTAGTGGCAGTTTTAGATGCAGATAAACAAGGATTTTTAAGGTCAACAACAGCGTTAATTCAGATAATAGGAAGAGCTGCAAGAAACGTACATGGAAAAGCCATCCTTTACGCTGATAAAATCACACCGGCAATGGAAAAGGCTATAGAGGAAACAAACAGAAGAAGAAAGATACAGCAGGAGTACAACGAAAAAAACGGAATAACCCCTCAAACGATAAAGAAAGAGGTAAAGGACTTAATAAACCTAGAGGAACTTGGCATAAAAGAGTATATAGAGGACATACCTCCGGAAATTTCATCAGAGGAAGAACTCCTCCAAGAGATAGAAAAGCTAGAAAAGCAGATGTGGGAGCATGCTAAGAACTGGGAGTTTGAAAAAGCAGCCCAGCTAAGAGATAAGATAGAAAAACTAAAAAAACTGGCAGTAAGCCTATAAATCAGAAAATCAAACTAAAAGGAGATTGTAAGCATGGAAAAAGAGAAAGACCCTAGAAAAACCGAACTATTCAGGTACAACGAAAAAACTGGAGAGTGGAAAAAGCTAACCCTTCAGTTTACCGATGATGGAGCGTTTTTTACTATTGAGGAAGGCAAAAAGGGAGATAGAGAAAACAATAAAAAGGTATCCCTAAAACTTTCTGCCACAGAAGTTGCTTACCTCATAATGCAGATGAATAAAGGCTACCTTAAGTTTATAAAGTAAGTTTAAAGGGAATATAGCCTATAAAAGTCGTACCAGAAACTAAACAGTACGTATCCCTCAGCTAAACCAAAAATCAGGGCAGAAGGTAAGCTTCCAAGAGTGATATCTGCTACTATAAAAAGTATGTATCCAGCAAGAGCTACCCAAAAGAGCTTCTCTGCCTTCTGCCTTGAAATTACTCCTTTTACATTTGGTACGTTTTTCATCTGCTGAGCTTTTCTTATGTAGACCATATTCCAGATAATCCTTGGTATCAGGTGAACCATTCCACCAACAATAGTAAAAAATCCAAATCCAAGAAGCATAAAGTCTATGTGAAGCCCAATAAAAGAAAACTTATTTGCTACAGCCATCACATGGGCTAAAATAAGCCCGATAACAAAAAAGATATGGCCGGCCAAAAAAAACTTAATCTGGTAAGGAAGACCTTGGAGCTTTAACTGGGGCTTTATAGAGTCATAAACCACAAACTTCAAAAACAGTATATCTAAAGCAAGTATTAACATAGCCATGCCTGCAATCATCTTAAGGTTTGCAGTGTAAAACCCAACTAAAGTTAGCAGTACCAAAAATTGATATAGGTAAACCTGAGAGTTTATCACCACACGCTTTAGCTTAGTCTGCCCCAGCGTTTGCATATAAATCATTGGTATCCATGCAGTTTGAACGCCCCATATTGCATTTACCATAACCCCTAACGTAAACATGTGGACTATCACACTTACATTGAGGGGCACACCTTTAATTTTCATCATAAGAAGTATTGGCAGCAGAGAAAGGTAAATAATGGAAAACGCTAGATACTTTACCGTTAATGGTTTTAAGTTCCTTATAACTGTAAGTATGTGGATTAAAAATGCATAGATAGTAGCAACCAAAAACATAAATGCAAATGTAAAATTTCCAAAAAACAGGTACGAGGAGCTTATTGTAGAAAGTAAAAACACCAGATAACTAAACTTTTCTAACGGCAGTTTAACCTGCTGGGAGTTGGGCAAAATCTGGTAGTAGGCGCCTATTATAGTGCTGAGAACAAAGCCAAAAATCAACATGTAAGCGTAGGAAATAAAGTTTGCATTAGTTGCCTTTATATAAAGACCTAAAAAAAGGTCAACGATAGCAAGCATAAAAAAAAGTAAAGAAACCCTAGAAACATAAAACATCTTAGCAGCCACCTAATCTAAGTTTTACAGCAAAGTATATGATAAGAATACCAACTATCAGATTTAAAATCCCTAAAATCCTTGATATATTCTTATATTTTGGCGATAAATGAGCTCTCTGCCCGAAATAAAAGTCATGTATAACAGCTAAAACAACCGTTAAAAAGAACAGTCCAAGCTTAATTTTTAATGTTTGAACGTAGGGAGCATTTACACTCCAAAATCCAAACGGATTTAATCCACTTATAAATTTAATGTTAAATAAACCTGTTATAAACAAAACAGGAAGACCAATAACCGTTCCCCATAGACTATATCTCCTACCAACCTCTTGAAAAGCTTGTGTACTTTGGGGAAGTTTTCTCACGTATGGAGAAAGTACCAAAGCCATAAACAGCATTCCCCCAATCCAGAAAGACGCTACGATAATGTGGATGGTTAAAATTAACTCCGCCATAGCTTTCTCCTATAACCTTGGCACTTGCATTGTTAAACAATGGAAAGCTCCTAGTCCCACTATTATTGGATAAGCATATAAGCCCACAACCTCTTTGTCAAGAAATATACGTTGAAGTTTATCAATGGCTTCTTTATCTTGAGGGCAGTTAAAAGTTGGAATAATCATATACTTGTTGGTGATGTAAAAATTCGCATAACTAGCAGGCAAGCGATAATTTTTTTCAAAAGGAAAATCATAGTACTGGGGTTCTGGCATTGGAAGAGTTTCGATAGTGAACCTATTATTGAGCTTTTCGTTTTCCTTCTTTAAAATCTCCAGATTTTTCTGCAATGGTTCAAAATTTTTATCATTAGAGTTATTCTCAACTGCGGTGATTATGGTATTTTCGTTCACAAATCTGGTGATATCATCTACATGACCGTCTGTATCATCTCCTACTATTCCTTCTTTTAGCCAGATGATTTTTTTTACTCCAAAAAGATTTTTAAGATACCCCTCTATCTGGTCTTTTGTTAAGTGGGGATTACGGTTTGGGTTTAAAAGGCAACTCTCCGTTGTTATTAAAACTTCGCCGTTTGTGTCTATTGCTCCGCCTTCCAAAACCATATCAACTCTTTTTTCAGGTATACCTAAGGTTTCACACATTTTGGATGCAACTTTATCATCTAGCTCATAGGGATACTTACCTCCCCAACTATTGAAACGAAAGTTTAGACCTACTGGCTTTTGATTTTGGTCTTTTACAACTATAGCTCCATAATCTCTGTGCCAAGCATCGTTGGTTGGAATGATATTTATCTGTATGTTTTTTGGAGAGACGTTAAACTTTTCTAATCTTGCAATTAAATCTCTTTTTTGAATTTCGTCGTCCACATTTATATAGACTTTTTCTCCTTCAGAGATAAGTTTTACCATCTTAACGAATACATCTTTTGCTTCATCAAGTTTGTCAAAAAAAGTTTCTGGATTTTGGGGATAGGTAGTCCATGTAGAATGGTGAGGATACCACTCTGGCAATATTTTATATTCCATTAAAACTCCGCTTGTATGAAACTTATTTTATAATTAAACCATAATCTTTCCTAGAGGTTGCCGTCATTATGTTAGAAATAAAAATGGGTGTTGCAAAGGCCGGTTTAAAACCTTCAGGAGAGGAAGATATACTCGTTTTAGCATTTAAGCCCTCTTCTTTTAGTGCAGTTTTTACCCAAAACTCACTGGCTGCGGCTCCAGTAATATACGACAGGCAGGTTATCAAACAGACAGATAAGATTTCAGCTATTGTTGTCAATAGTGGGAATGCAAATGCCGCAACGGGAAAAAGAGGCTTAGAAAACGCTAAAAAAATGGCACAGCTTGTAGCTGAGAATTTAGGTATCCCTCAAAATCAGGTATTGGTTTTTTCCACAGGAGTTATTGGCGTCCAGCTTCCGATGGATAAGGTAGAGAAAGGTATAAATCAAGCCTGTAAAAACTTACAACAGTTAGACTTAGAAAAAGCTGCAAGGGCAATAATGACAACAGACAGTTTTCCTAAGTACTACTCTTCAAAACACACTCTAAATGGAAAAGAGTACAGCATTGTTGGTATTGCCAAAGGTGCTGGCATGATACACCCAAACATGGCAACGATGCTGGCTTATGTGTTTACAGATTTAGACATTGATAACGAAACTCTTAATACCCTCATGAAGGACATTACAGCTAAAAGTTTTAACTCAATAGATGTTGATGGTTGTGAAAGTACAAATGACTCGTTTGTGATTGTCGCCACTGGTGAGTCGGGAATAAAAGTAAGTGAGGAAAACATTGCTGAGGTAAAGGAAAACATTGAAAAGGCAGCTGTTGAACTTGCCAAGATGATAGTAAAAGACGGAGAGGGGGCTACAAAGTTAATACAGATAAACGTTCACTCGGCAAAAGAGAATGAAGAGGCAAAAAAAGTAGGAGAGGCTATATCTTTGTCAAACCTATTTAAAACTGCAATGTTTGGCAACGACCCAAACTGGGGAAGAATACTATCAGCTGTAGGACAACTGCACCTAGATATAGACTTTTCAAAAGTTAAGTTGTACCTTGGAGATTTTCTACTTTACGATGGAGAGCCAAAGGAGTTTGATAGAGAAAAAGCCAGCGAGTACCTAAAAACCCACAGAGAAGTAGTTATAGACCTTTATCTAAATCGTGGAGAGGGAGAGTGGACTTACTACACCTGTGATTTAACGTACGAGTACATAAGAATAAACGCAGAGTATACCACCTAGCCAGATAGAGTACAGAACTTGTAAAAGATTCCTTTTCTCTCTAAAAGCTCTTCTTTTGTTCCCTCTTCTACTATTTTTCCATTTTCCATTACTACAACCCTATTTACAATATCAAGCATTTTAAGCCTGTGGGTTATCATAAATATAGTTCTATCTGCAAACTCCCTTCTTATCTCATCCATTATGTACTCTTCAGTTTCTACATCCAAGGCGGATGTTCCCTCATCAATGATAATAATATCAGGGTTCTTTAAAAATAGTCTTGCTATTGCTATTCTCTGGCGTTCTCCTCCAGAAAGTCTTGAACCTCTTTCTCCTAAAACTGTGTCTAATCCTTTTTCCAGTTTAAAAACAAAATCAGCCTTTGCCTTTTTCAAGGCTTCAATAAGTTCTTCATCTGTAGCATCAGGTTTGGCAATTAAAAGGTTGTTTCTAAGGGTATCGTTAAATATAAAAACATCCTGAGAAACCATACCAATATGTTTTCTTAAAGATGAGACGTTGTACTCACGAACATCAAAATCATCTATTAAAAGCTTTCCATCAAAGTTTTTTATCAACGCTGGTATCAGCTTTACAAGGGTAGATTTGCCAGACCCTGTAAGACCTATTATTCCTAGTTTTTCTCCTTTCTTAATTGTAAGGTTAATATCCTTCAAAATGTGATTTTCTCCGATCTTTAGGTTTATATTTTTATACTGGATTTTATCTTTTAGCCCTTTAAACTCTACGCCTTCCTCTTTTTCTTCTGGGAGGTTAAGCAAAAATTGAATCCTATCTATAACAGGAGATAGAGCCTTTAACTGAACTGCACCTCTTTGGAGGGTTTGAAGGGAATTTACCAAAATTAAAACTCCTCCAAGAAAAGAGAAGAAATCTCCTGGAGTTATTTCTCCTTTTATTATCCTATAACCACCATAAAATATAATGCCAGCTGTTGCCGCATAAGCAATAAGTTCCACTGAACCAAGATAGACCGTCTCATAGAAGGAGTTTTTTTTCTGCCGTTCGTAAAGTTCATTATTTATCCTAGAAAAGATTTTTTTAAAAATTTCTTTACTGTACAGCTTTATTAACTCAAATCCAGTTATTACCTGATTTAAAATCTGAGTATAACTTGACATACTTTCCTGTAGTTTTTGGGAGTATATCTTTCTCTTTTCCCCAAAGTAGTTAAGAGCTATAGAAAGTAATGGAACGGCGAAAAGTAAAATTAAAAACAATTTCCAATCTCTGTAAAGCAGAATAGCGACAATCCCTAAAATAACAAAAACTTCTGTAATTACGTTAGTTCCTAACATAGACA
>JALUFA010000156.1 GCA_027052485.1 Hydrogenothermaceae bacterium | reverse complement strand
ACCAAAAAGTTTCAGAGATGAAGGGCAGGAAGTCTTAGACGTTAAACAGGTAGCTGACAATCTGTGGGAAGTGTACGTAAGGAAGGTAAAATGAAAATCCTATACATAATGGCAAGTAATCCTTACTCTAATGACTTTAACTCTTTGGTTAAATTTTCTAGAGCCTCCTTAAACCGCGGACATGAAACATACATATTCTTTATGGGAAATGGCCTTTACTCAATTGTTAGACCTGAGATTGAGGAGCTTGCAAAAAGCGGCGCAAAGGTATACTACTGTGCCCATAACGCAGCCCAAAGGAAAGTTCAACCAGAAAGCTGGGCGGAAAGTAGCAGTATGTATGGACTTTCAAAACTTATAAAAGAAGCAAACAAAGTTTTAATCTTTGATTAGGAATTAAAGATGGCAAAGAAAAAAGTTGCAGTAGTATTAAGGTCAAATCCTTTTAGCTGGAAAGTTTTTGAAGCTCTAAGGCAGGCTGTTGGAGCTGCTATGGATCATGATGTAAGCGTGATATTTATCCGAGATGCCGTTTACACGTTAACAGACTGGAAACCCCAGCTTATTGGAATTGAGCCTATAGACAAATCAATATCTGCCCTTGGGATGATGGGAGGAAAGCTGATAGTAGAAGAGGAATCTCTAAGAGAAAGGGGAATTAAACTTAAAGATTGGGGCGTTGAGATAGATATTGAGCCCAAAGAGGAAATCTGCGAACTGATAAAAGATGCAGAGGTTGTACTAACATGGTAAACACTGTTTGGATAATAAAAAGACCTGCAGACTTTCCAGAGGCAGACATTTTAGAAGACGATGATATCATTATTCTCATTCAGGATGCCGTTTTAAGAGTGCCATACTTTGAAAAATGGCTGGCATGTGAAGAAGATGCAAAAGCCAGAAATGTAAAAATTCCAGAAGACAAACTGGTATCCTATGAAGATATTATAGATATTATTGAAAAGGCTGAAAAGGTAATTGTCTGGTAAAAAGATAGCCATCACCCTTGGAGACCCAGCCGGCATATCCCCAGAGATACTCGTTAAATCTGTTAATAAACTGCCTCCTGCAACGTATATCATCTATGGTTCTAAGGGAATTATAGATAAATATATCAAAGAGTTAAAGCACGAAAATTTTTATAAGCTCATAAACTCACCAGACGAGGCTACCTCCCAAGGCTTCTATCTCATAAACATTGAAGACCAGCCATACACTCCTGGAAAACCCAGTAGGCAATCAGGTAAAGCAAGCGTTGAGTACCTAAAAAGAGCTGTAAGCGATATTCTAAACAAAAAAGTTGATGCGTTAACAACTTTACCTATCTCAAAAGAAAACGTGATGGATGTAGGCTTTAAACACGCAGGCCATACAGATTTTTTGGCTGAAGCGGCTGGAGTGAAAAACTACGCTATGGTCTTAATGTGTGAAAAGCTAAAGGTAGCCCTAATAACAACCCACATACCTTTAAGGGAAGTTCCTAAAAACATTTCACAGGTAAAGATAGAAAAGATAGTAAAGCTTATTGATAGAGAGCTAAGAGAAAAGTTTAAAATCCCAAATCCTAAAATAGCAGTACTGGGGCTTAATCCCCATGCTGGAGATGGTGGCTACATTGGTGATGAAGAGATAAGGATAATCAATCCAGCTGTAGAAAAGTTAAAAAAGGAAGAAATAAACGTAGTTGGAGCCTTGTCTGCAGATACCGCTTTTAACAGATATAAAGAGTTTGATATGTTTGTTGCTATGTATCACGACCAGGGACTTATACCTTTAAAACTTTTATGCTTTAAAAAGGCTGTAAATATCACACTGGGACTACCATTTATCAGAACCTCGCCAGACCATGGTACCGGATTTGATATAGCAGGCAAACTTATAGCAGACCCTAGCTCCTTTATTGAGGCAGTTAAACTTGCAAATAAACTGGCTAATCGGCCTTAAACTCTTTTATCCGTTTAAACACAGGTTTGTCTGAAGATAAGTCTACAAAGAAAGCCTGAAACAGTAAACCGTCCTTAGAAACCTCGTACCTACCACTGTATCCTTTGAGAAATTTTTGTATCGGCTCATCTATCTTCATGCCTATAACTGAGTGGTAAGCTCCTGTCATACCAATGTCTGATAGGTAAACTGTACCTTTTGGTAGGAGTTTTTCGTCGGCTGTTGCCACATGGGAGTGGGTACCGTAAACAACATGGGCTCGCCCATCTACATAGTAGCCAAAGGCGTTTTTTTCCGATGTAGCCTCAGCGTGAAAGTCAACGACTATATAGTCTGTTTCGTCTTTTATCTGCTCATAAATCTCATCAAATTTTCTAAAGGGGCAGTCTAAAGCAATTCCCATAAAGACCCGCCCCATAAGGTTAATAACGCCTATTCTTCTTCCATTTTTTTCTAAAATTTTAAAGCCTTTTCCCTCTGCTGCTGGAGGGTAATTTGCAGGTCTTAGGATATCGTCTGTCTCTTTAAAAAGCTCAAAGACATCCTTTTTGTCATAGATATGATTTCCTGATGTAAAAACATCTATGCCAAGATTTTTTAGCTGGTTGTAAACTTTTTTTGTTACTCCGTTTCCGCCGGCAGCATTTTCAATATTTGCAACAATAACATCAGGCTTTAATTTCTCAATAGTTGAAGGGAGAAACTCAGATAAAGCGTTCCTCCCTGTTCTACCTACAATATCTCCAATAAACAAGAACTTCATTGCCTATTGAGTATCTCCTTTGCTTTGTTAACCACGTTTTCCACTGTAAAACCAAACTTTTCCATCAGTACAC
>JALUFA010000155.1 GCA_027052485.1 Hydrogenothermaceae bacterium | reverse complement strand
CGTTAAAAGAAATTAAAAATATAATAATTAAAGCAAATCCTGTAAAAATTTATTCTTATGTTATTTCATTTTAAAAGCCCCACAAAGGGGGCTTAGAGAATTTAGAATAAGAATCCTGCTTCGAAGGCTAGGTTTAATCTTGTGTCTTTATTTGGAGCATTTAAATTGTCTGAAGATTTATCAACTTTAACGAAGTGATTGTTCCATTTTGCATAAGCCAGTTCAACTCTTGCAAATGTATTTTTAGTAGGCTTCCAAGTTGGAGTAATAGTAAATGTCCAGAGAGTATCATCTTTTTTATCATCAGTATTTACATATTCAATTCTAATAGGGAATGTAACATCAGCGATTTGGGCGTCAAGTAAATCAATATTAAAGTTTAAACCTACACCATACATATTGTTATCCGAATCTTTGTCTTTGATGGAATCATCTTTATGTAAATAAGAGAATTGTAAACCACCCTTCAAAATTCCAAAATCAGACTTTAAACATAATGTGTAAATGTCTCTTCCTGCAGCTTCATTATATGTATGCAATCCAACTTTAACATTCTCAACATTTAAAGTAGCCCCAGCTTCAATACCATCTTTAGCTCTTTTTCCTGCTAAAGTTAACCCCTGAGATGGGTCGTTATACCCAATATAAACTTTTGCGATTCCTGCATCATAATTTACTCTAGCACCTGCAAACAATACTGGGTTAAATAAGACAAATAGAGCACCTCTATTTATATTAGGATTAAGTATTGTTAACGGTCTTTCTCCATATTTAGACCAAAGTAAACCTGCATCGATAGATAAACCCTGTATTGGAGCTATAGTTACGTAACCAAGCCAAGGTTTAAAATCTGTTGTCTTGCCATAACCTATAAGACCATTTCCTTCATTAACAACATCTGTTGAAGCAATTACTGTTGGGACTTGGAAAGAAGCAAAAGCTGCATTAAAACCTATAGGGCTGTTTTCATCAGCTTTTTTCATTAAGCCAACAGCAAAAGTATTTACTCTAAAATGATCTTTATTGTTTGTAACGGAGTAATACTTATTATTACTATCTTCTACTGCTAAATCATTGTTATTCCACTCATATCCAGCAGATACTCCACCGTAGAGTGTAATATCAGAGTTTGCTACAGTGATGTTTCCAGCTTGCGCTGCACCTGCTGCAAGTATTCCAGCAGCTGCTAAACTTAGAACTTTCTTCATGTGTTCTAACCTCCATTAAATTTTTATTTAAGTATTCTAATATAAAAATTGTATATTTTCATCTTTGTTGTCAATCTCTTATTCGGCTATTTAAATTTTTGCTTTAGTAATTATTTTAATGTTCATTTTTCTATAAACTTTAGAAGCAAGCTTTATGCCAATTTTAAGTTGTACTTTTATTGAGTTTACACATCAATTTTTCTGCTAATTTGCAAATTTTCCAAATTTTTATAGTAAGCCTAGTCTCTTTAAACCTTTGTTGCCTATATCTTTTCTATAGTGCATTTTCTCAAAATGTATCTTTTCCACTGCCTTGTAGGCTTTTTCTTGGGCTTCTTTTAGTGTGATTCCTGTAGCAGTTACTGTTAGAACTCTTCCTCCAGCCGTTACCAGTTTTCCATCTTTTACATCTGTTCCTGCGTGGAAAACAACCACATCTGGGTCTTTTTCTGCTTCTTCTATTCCTTTTATCTCAAAGCCTTTTTCATACTTTTTAGGGTATCCTCCAGATGCCAAAACAACTCCTAGAGCCCATTTTTCGCTCCACTTAGGGAATACTTTTTCTATATTTCCTTCCAGTATGTCTAGTATATGCTGTACTAAATCAGATTCTAACCTTCTCATTATCGGTTGTGTTTCTGGGTCTCCCATACGGACGTTAAACTCAAGTACGTTAATACCTTTAGGGCCAATCATTAATCCTGCATATAAAAATCCAGATAGTTCTCTACCCTCCTGCTGCATGCCTCTTAATGTTGGATACATTATCTGATTTAGTATTTTTTCCTCTGTTTCTTTATCTATTATTGGAGCTGGAGAGTAGGCTCCCATTCCTCCAGTGTTTGGACCTTGGTCATTATCAAACACCTGTTTGTGGTCTTGAGAGGTTGCTAATGGGACAAGCTTATCACCTTTTACCATAGCTATGTACGACGCCTCTTCACCTTCTAAGAATTCTTCTATCACAATCCTTTTTGAGGCTTCCCCGAACTTCCCGGCAAACATGTCTTTTATGGTTTGTACTGCTTCTTCTTCTGTTTTTGCTATTACTACACCTTTCCCTGCAGCGAGGCCATCTGCTTTTATTACAATTGGGGCACCCTGTTTTTTAACAAACTCAATTGCTTCCTTTTCATTGTCAAAGGTTTCGTAAAATGCTGTTGGAATGTTGTACTTTTTCATAAAGTTTTTGGCAAACACTTTAGAGGCTTCTAAAATTGCTGCATTTTTTCTATGGCCGAAAATTTTTAGTCCTGCTTCTTCAAAAGCGTCAACTATCCCTTCTGATAGAGGTTGTTCTGGGCCTACAACTGTAAGGTCTATTTTTTCTTTTTTTGCAAAATCAACTAAAGCTGGTATGTCTGTAGGTGAGATATCTACCTTTTCTGCTATCTGCCATATCCCAGCGTTTCCTCTTGCTATGTACAGTCTATCTACAAGTGGGCTTTGTTTAATCTTCCATGCTAAGGCGTGTTCTCTTCCACCATTACCAACAACAAGTACTTTCATTGCCATTCTTCTCCTTCTAAAGCATTTTCTTCTAGTTTTGTTAAGTAGTTATAATCTTCTCTTTGTTTAATGATTTTAAATTTATC
>JALUFA010000154.1 GCA_027052485.1 Hydrogenothermaceae bacterium | reverse complement strand
GAAGGAGCGTATTAAGGTAAGAAGTAAAAAGGTTATTTCCAAAACCTCTAACAAGAAACTCTACCGTTCCTCCCTCTGAAGGGTATCTAACGGAGAGTTTTGCGTACGAGTAGGAGGTTAAAAGGGCAATAATCCCCGCAAAGAAAAATGCTAAAGGGGCTGCTCCCTTGGCAAGGAGTATGGTTAAACCTAAAACGGCAAATATACCGCCACCAATCATCCCACCAACGCCTATAGAGTATGCTTCCCAGAAACCTATCTTTTTCATTCATCTCTCCTATCTTTTTTACGTATCATTTAATATTATTCCTTAAAAAGGCTGATGGCAAAATGATACGAAGATTAAATGTAAAAGAAAGTACAACATTAAAGGATTTTTTAGCGGAAAAACTTTCAATTTCAAAGGCAAAAGCAAAGCATCTGATAGACTCAAAGAACGTACTTGTTAACAATCAAAGGGTATGGATAGCAACCCACAGATTAAAGCCCGGAGATGTGGTAGAACTCCCACAAGTAAAGGAAGAAAAAAAAGAAATCCCTATTCTATACGAGGATGAGTATATCATTGCCGTTAATAAACCTGCTTTTTTACTTTCAGATAAGGACAAAAACTCCGTGGAAGCTATTCTTCAAAAAAGATTTAGCAAAGATATAAAAGCTATCCACAGACTAGATAAAGAAACTTCAGGGGTACTCCTTTTTGCAAAGAATTATGAAATTTTTGAGGTTTTCAAAAAAAACTGGGATGAACTTGTGAAAGAAAAAGTTTATCTGGCGCTTTCCCACAACAAGGCCACATTTAAAGATAAAGTTATTGATATACCAATAGATGGAAAAACCGCCGTATCGTTTGTAAAAACGTTAAAAACATCCTCAAACTTTTCAAAATTTCTCGTTAAACCAAAAACTGGAAGGAAGCATCAAATACGCATTCATCTATCAAAAGTAGGTCATCCTATTATTGGAGATAAAGTGTACGGTTATAAAACAGTTTTAGACCCTGTTTTGAAGCAAGTCGGTAGACATATGCTCCACAGTCAAAGATTAGATTTTTTCCACCCCTTTAAAAAGAAAAGATTATCAATATCCGCAGACATTCCTGCCGATTTTAAACTTTTGGAAAAGAAGCTCAAATTAAGTTAAAATTTAGAAAATCCGTAATAAGGAGAAAGCATGAAAATACACGTCGCCCACAGCCCTGACTCTGATGATGCATTTATGTTTTATGCAATTAACCAAAAAAAGATAGACACTAAAGGCTATGAGTTTATAGACGTTTTGTCTGATATCGAAACTCTAAACAAAGCAGCTCTTGAAGGAAAGTACGAAGTTTCAGCTATCTCAATACATGCGTTTCCGTACGTTGCAGACAAGTATGCCCTACTTTCCAATGGTGCAAGTATGGGGGATAACTACGGTCCAATGGTTGTTTCAAAAGAAAATATATCACCAGAAGACCTAAAAGAAAAGACAATAGCAATTCCAGGAACACTTACATCGGCATTTCTAGCGTTATCTCTATACCTTGGGACTAAAGATTTCAACTATAAAGTGATGCCTTTTGATGAGATTATTCCGGCGGTAAAAGAGGGAAAGGTAGACGCCGGACTTATCATCCATGAAGGACAGCTAACCTACGAGAGAGAAGGTTTAAACTGCGTTGTTGACCTTGGAAAGTGGTGGTATGAAAAGACAGACGGACTTCCTCTCCCCCTAGGTGGAAACGTGATAAGGAAAGACTTAGGCGAAAAAGTTATGAAAGAGGTAAGTGAGATACTAAGAGAGAGCATCAAGTACTCTTTAGAGCACAGGGATGAAGCTATCCAGTACGCCCTAAAGTACGCCAGAGGTTTAGACAAAAAAGATGCTGATAAGTTTGTTGGGATGTACGTTAATGAGCTTACCGTAGACTATGGCGAGAGGGGGAAAAAGGCAATAGAATTATTCTTAAAGGAGGCTGCAGAAAAAGGTTTCATACCTTCTGTGCCTGATATAGTTTTTGTATAAAAGAGGGGTGAGATGAAAATCATCTTAATAGATGAAAATGAAGAAACCTGCAAAGTTTTACAAGAGGTGGCTCAGCTTAGCCAATCTGAGGTTTTATGTTTCTCTAGCTTTGCAGACGCAGCCATGTATCTAGCAGAAAATCCTGACGTGGATGCGATAATCTTTGAAAGAAGAGTTCAAAACGTAGACGTAGAAAACTTTCTAACCAAAACTACAGATGTAGATATACCAAAACTTTTACTTACAGCATCGCAGCTAAATAATGAAGAAATCAAATCCTTAGAAGAAAAAGGCGTTGATAAAATCCTTACAAAACCCTTTAACCCTCTAGAAGTGATGACCGACGTAGTTGAACTTCTAAAGGAAAAAAAAGGTGAAGAGTACATAAAGGAGAGACTTCATCCTTCAGATGCAGACAGAAACGCCTTAAAAAGGGCTCTCCAGAAAATTATAGAACTACTGAAAAAACTTTTCTCACGATGAGCTTTTCCTCACTAAAAGATTGGGTAGAGCGGCTTATTGTTGTGTCTAAGGGAGATAACGTTATCGTTCTAGTTGAAGGAAAAAACGACGTTAAGAAGCTTTCATCTTACGGGGTTGAAAATTTGTACCCTATAAGAGGTAGAAAGTTTTATGACATAGTTGAGGACTTGGAGTTTTGTAATCACTGTATAATCTTGGTTGACCTTGACAAGCAGGGAGAAAAAATCTTTAAGAAGATAAAGTTCATGCTTGAACGGGAAGGAGTTCCTGTAGATACAACATTTAGAGACTACTTGAAAAAGTTTGATTATGAAGAGATAGAAAACCTACCAAAC
>JALUFA010000153.1 GCA_027052485.1 Hydrogenothermaceae bacterium | reverse complement strand
CAGTATTATTATATTGTATATTATGATTTAATATCATCTGGGAATATAAATCATAAATAAAAGCTCCAAATTTGCCTCCCTGTATAGGATCAAAGTCTTCATCTGAAATATCGCCAACGGATACAAACTCATTATTTATATAGTGCTTTAAGGTGTTCCACAACTTTAATATATCTGCAGTTGGCCGGTTACCTGGCCCAACTTCCCAAGCCATTTTATTCAGAAACGGGGTTAACTTATCAATTGCCCATTTGTAGAATTCCTTTGGTTCAGACTCTACCCGCAATATGTAAAGAAACGCCTTATATCTCTCACGGATTAGAGCAAAGTCACGAGCTATATCCTCTAATAGGTCCTCTTGACTCACTCCAGAGGCAAAATGTGCACTAACATCATTACCTCCTGCCAAATCCGTAGTAATTTGCTCGATAGCTTGCACATAACTCTCTAATCGTTGCAATTGTTCCGCGCTGGAATGCTCAAACAATTTTCTTCCCCATCTATATACTAAATGGCTCGCAGCCCCTAATATATGTGCGCTTTGAGTATTTAAAACAATATTATCGGGTTCCCCCATAGCTAGTCTATAAAGATCCTCAATAACCGGAAACATATTTGGCATCGCTTCATCAGCTACGTATTGAAATTGCTCGGCTATATGCCAAGCAACAGTACCTTTTTGACCTGGTGTTAAAGATCCTGCCACTGAAATTAAACGATAATATTCTGGCGGCAATTCCCTAATATAATACCCTCCTATTTTTGTCCGTTTAATTAATTGTCTCAATAAAGTTTGCTTAGAAACCGGCAATTCATCCGGGCTTTGTTGCTGTTCATGTGCAAGAGCCTCTATCTCTCTAATTAAGAAATCATTCAAGCGCTGCCTGTATCTAGTTTCCAGATTTCTTAAATAGAGATCCACACGTTCATAATTACTCTTAGCCCTTAAATAGTCTGGGGTGTCTCTACTATCTAAACCTTTGTCAAGTTGTAGCATCTCCGCTCGGGCCTTAATAACCTTGGGATGATGTCTTTCTTTTTCTATCTTTATTTTCAACTCTGCCAACTGTTTATATGCCCGCAATGTTGCCCTATCTCTAAATATTTTCTGCCCGATCCTTTGTAACAAAGCTAAATCTGTATTAGGCCCTACGGAAGCTAATGCATCTATTAAAACAACCTCCAGTTCTTCTTTACTCATAGCATAAACAGAATAATCCTCAGGACTAACGACACGAGAGAGAGAACTTACAGACGTTATTACCAACATGTCCATCAAATCACCCAAGTGATGCTTTCTCAAAGCCTCCAAAATAACCTCATTAGCTTTTAGTCTAACATCCTCATCCGGAGCCACTATACCAACAGTTAATAAATCCTTAATAATGCCCCTTAATTTAGCGAAGGCCACTTCACCTGGGCCTATATATTTATAGCCCTTTTTCTTTGCCTCTAATGCAGCAAGTATATATTCACTGTGCACACTTCCAACTATCTCCCCCGTTGTATAACCTACTAATAAGTCTATTAAATCCTTAGCTAATAACCTCCTCTTATCAGAATTAGTCGTGTTACGATATACTCTTAATATAGTACCAACTTGTCTAGAACGTACATCAAACTCATCAGGGCCATCAAAAGCACGCCTATGCTCCTTTGGTAAACGCGTGGTCAAAGACTTAACTAACGCTCTGTGAGCATGCTCACTATCAGAATGTATTATAAGCTGCGTGGGATCATTAGGACCAAAAGAATATTTTGGTTCAGGTCTAATCTGTTCTGCTCGGTTAGCTATCAAGGCTTCTATAACTGGAAATTGAGCTAACGGTAGCATTGGGTCTGTATCTAATATACGGATAGTGCCCCAACCAGCACTATGTGTAAATTGATCCCCTTTTATTTGCCCTATTACTGTTGCATATGCTTTTTGCAACCCTCTCCCTGCTTCACTTTGTGCGAATTTTTGATCACTTAATAACCGACGATAATCTAGATCAGGGAACTTAGCAAAAATAGCCTCTAACTGCATATCATAAAATCCTCTGATTTCTTCATAGGGTAATCCTAATTCGTATGCTAGGGAGCGAACATAATTTGGGCTCAGATACTTTTCTAAAAAACCTGAGTCAAATTCACTACCACTTCTAAATAATTGCCTAATTAATCGTTCCTCGTCACTACTCCACATTAGTCCTCCAAAATATTCGACAAAAACTTCGCTTAATTCTGGATCACCAATTATACTCTGAATCAATGATCGTGCTTTGGCTTGAATGTCAGTTGAATCACCCCCATGCTCCTTTAACCAGCGGTTTGTTACATCTAAAACTCCAAAAAACAAAGCTCCTAATGCTCTTTGCCCCTTTTTACTATCTGCATCCCCAGTTCTTACTTCTAATTTACCACCTGCATCGTGCACCCAAACATTTCCAATCCAACTTGTAGTAGGACTAAGTTCTTCTTCTCCCTGTCTTAAAGCTTGCACCTCTTCATTCCATGCATTTCCAATAGAAGTTACAAGTTCGGGTGAATATACATTATCCTCCAAGGTTAATATAATCTTTGGATAACGAGAATAAAGAGCTTCTTTCTTTTGAGAATAAGCATCCTTCATATTAATTTAATTTTAGCTTACCTTGACAATATATGTATTATATCACACCCCCTCTCAATATGCTACAATACAAACATGCAACAGATTCCTGTAATTGTAGTATTGGGGCATGTGGATCATGGAAAAACCACGCTTTTAGATGCTATTCGTAATACTTCTGTACAAAAATCAGAGCCTAGCGGTATTACACAAAACATTTATATTTCAGAAATTACC
>JALUFA010000152.1 GCA_027052485.1 Hydrogenothermaceae bacterium | reverse complement strand
AAGAAAAGGGAAAGGAAAAAGAAGATATTACTGATAAGGTTAGAAGATATTCCCAATATCTATTCTCTTAGTCTTCTTCCTTCTTAAGAGCTCCTGCAAGAAAAGCTAAAGCCGCTGTTAGCAAAGCAAATCCTGTCATGATAATGAATGGTGTCCATGGGTTGTTATCCATCTCTCAAACCTCCATTTGGTATATATGTTTAATATAAACGAAAAAAGAGGGGATAGTCATCCCCTATTTATTAACTTTGTTTCATTAACTCTTCAGCTTTTCTTCTAACATCATCACAATCTGCAACCATGTAGAAAGCCTGTTCTGGTAGGTCATCACATTTTCCTTCAATAATCTCTTTAAAAGACTTGATAGTTGCCTCTCTAGGAACATAATCACCAGGTTGACCTGTAAACTGCTCTGCAACGTGGAACTTCTGCGCTAGGAATTTTTGAATCTTTCTAGCTCTATAAACAATGATTTTATCTTCTTCAGAAAGCTCTTCCATACCTAGGATTGCAATAATCTCTTGCAGTTCTTTGTATCTTTGGAGTAGTCTCTGAACTTCCCTTGCAACTCTATAGTGCTCTTCACCAACAATCTCAGGAGCTAAAGCCCTAGATGTAGACTCAAGTGGGTCAATAGCAGGGTAGATACCTAGCTCTGCGAGTCTTCTCTGTAGAACGATAGTTGCATCCAGGTGAGCAAATACTGCTGCTGGAGCTGGGTCTGTAATATCGTCAGCAGGTACGTAAACAGCCTGTACTGATGTAATAGAACCGTTTACTGTAGATGCAATTCTTTCCTCTACTTCACCTACGTCAGTAAGTAGTGTTGGCTGATAACCAACCGCTGAAGGAAGTCTTCCTAAAAGTGTTGAAACTTCTGCACCAGCCTGAACGAATCTAAATATGTTATCTATAAATACAAGTACGTCCTGATTTTCAACATCTCTAAAGTACTCAGCCATTGTTAGTCCAGTATGGGCTACTCTAAATCTAACCCCTGGTGGCTCATTCATCTGTCCGTATACCATAGCAGTGTATGGAAGAACCCCAGACTCTTTCATCTCCATCCAAAGGTCATTACCTTCCCTTGTTCTTTCACCAACACCAACAACAACAGAATATCCAGAGTGGAATTTAGCAATATTGTGGATTAATTCCTGCATAAGAACTGTTTTTCCAACACCGGCACCACCGAACAGACCAGCCTTACCACCCTTGATAAGGGGGATTAGAAGGTCTATAACCTTAATACCTGTTTCGAGGAGCTCTACTTTTGTTGCCTGTTCTTCAAAAGAAGGAGCGGGTCTGAAGATTGGCCATTTCTCTTCAGCTTCTACAGGGCCACCGTCATCAATCGGTTGTCCCACAACGTTAAATATTCTTCCTAGTACTGGTTTTCCTACTGGCACCTTAACAGGCGAACCTAAGTCTTCAACTTCTTGTCCTCTAACAAGCCCATCTGTAGGACCGTAAGCAATAGTTCTAACTCTCTTTTCTCCTATGTGCTGTGCGACTTCAAGATAAAGCTCTTCTTCGTACTCATTTCCTCTATCATCTATACCTTTTCTTATGGTTTTTAGAGAGTTTCTGATTTCTGGCAAATCTCCGCTTTCAAACTCAACGTCAACAACAGGTCCAACAATCTGGATAATAATACCTTTATTCATTGTTTTATATCCTCCTTTATTCTTTTTCTTTTAATGCTTTTGCAGCGTTTACAATATCGATAAGTTCGTTTGTAATGCTTTCCTGTCTAGCTTTGTTAAAGATTACAGTCCAGCGTTTTATAGCCTCTCCAGCATTTCTTGTAGCGTTATCCATTGCGAGCATTCTAGCTGCATGTTCTGCAGTATTTGATTCTACTAAACCTCTGTAGATTTGAAAATCGGTGTACTGTCTTAAAACTCCGTCTAGAACAACTTCTGTTAAAGGTTCAATATTGTATCTTGTAAGTTCATCAAACTTTTCTAGGTTTAGTTCAGGGTCTATTGGGAATAATTTTCTAATCTTTGTTTCATATTTAGCAGTAGTAATAAGTTCGTTGTTTATCATATAAACAGCATCACTCTGCTTTTCTACGTACCTTCTTATAATGGTACTTCCAACTTGAGATGTAAACCTTAGGTTTAAATTATCACGGTATACATCCTCATGAGCTTCTACAATTTCATAGTTAAGTCTTCTGAAAAACTGAACTGCTTTTCTACCTATAAGAATAAGACTTACCTTTTTTCCTTCTTGTATAAGTCTTTCTATATCTTTTAATGCAGTTTTTATTACACTTGAGTTAAACGCTCCAGCCAATCCTCTATCTGCAGTAATAATAATGTAGTCTATGCTTTTTTCTTCTCTAATATCTAAAAGGGGATGAAGAGTTCTATCTACAAATGAGCCAAGGTCATTAACCAAATCATAAA
Organism: Hydrogenothermaceae bacterium; assembly: GCA_027052485.1. Lineage (GTDB taxonomy): Bacteria > Aquificota > Aquificia > Aquificales > Hydrogenothermaceae > Hydrogenothermus. The sequence continues at coordinate 416 of JALUFA010000152.1, read as the reverse complement.
GTTTTTCAGAATATGGTCTGGTTGCGTTTAGTTTATTTTTAGCTTTTACAAGTTTGGCCGCAGAAACGGCCTTCATAGCTTTTGTTATACGCTGCGTATTTTTAATACCTTGAATCTTTCTTTTTATTTCCCTAGGAGAGAGTTTTGCCATTTTTTACCTCTCTTACAATGCAACTTTTTGTTTGAATTCTTTTATCGCTGCATCAAGTTTAGCTTTTATCTCATCTGTTAGTTGTTTTTCAGTTCTAATTAGCTCAAGGATTTCTGGGTGTTCTGTATCTAAGAACACATAAAACTCTTGCTCAAACTTTTGAATTGCATTTACTGGAACGTCATCTAGGTATCCGTTAACTCCTGCATATATGATACAAACCTGCTTTTCTACAGGGATTGGTCTGTTTGGAGGCTGTTTTAGT
>JALUFA010000151.1 GCA_027052485.1 Hydrogenothermaceae bacterium | reverse complement strand
GAACTAAAAGATTATAAGCTTTACGTGCTAAACCAGCTAAAACTTCCCCATGAGGAAGAATGGCTTGAGCTTTCCTCTTACGAAGATGTGGCAAAAGCTATAAAAGATATGGTTGTAAGAGGAGCTCCACTTATTGGGATAGTTGGAGCCTATGGATTTGCAATAGGTATAAAACAACTTATAGATAAAAACAGACCTCTTGAGGAAGCAAAAAACATCTTAGAAACGTTAAAAAACACACGACCTACAGCTGTAAACCTGTTTTGGGCTTTAGATAGAATGTGGAAAAAGTTTGAAAAGTGGAAAGATAAAAAATCAAAGGAAGAGTTAGTTGAAAGCCTATTCAAAGAAGCGAAAAAGATAGATATTGAGGACTATCACGCTAACAGAGCGATAGGAGGCTACGGACAGGTACTTATACCTGAAAAGGCAAACATTCTTACCCACTGCAATACGGGAGCCCTTGCAACATCAGGTTGGGGAACAGCGTTGGGTGTTATAAGAAGCGCATTTGAGGAGGGAAAAGACATCACTGTTTATGTTGATGAAACCAGACCTTACCTTCAGGGTTCAAGACTTACAGCATGGGAGCTGGTACAGGAAGGCATTCCACACTACCTTATAACTGATAATTCGGCAGGATTTTTAATATCAAAAGGTGTTGTAGATGTGATAATCGTTGGTGCTGATAGGATTACTGCAAACGGTGATGTTGCAAACAAAATAGGTACGTACACCCTGTCAGTACTTGCAAAAGCCCATAACATCCCATTTTATGTAGCGGCACCCACATCAACCTTTGACCTGACTACTGAAAGCGGAAAGGATATACCAATCGAACAGAGAAAAGAAGAAGAGGTAAAAACATGCGGAAGTTGTCCGATAGCCCCTAAAGAAACAAAGGCTTTAAATTACAGTTTTGATATAACACCTGCAGAAAACATAACAGGTATAATTACAGAAAAGGGTATTATTAGCGAAATAAATAAAGAAAGCATCGAAAAATTTTTAAGGTATAAGGGCATTTAAAATGCGAGTAGTTGCAATAGGTGGAGGAACAGGTCTATCATCCCTTCTTAGGGGCATAAAAACGCTGGTACCACAAAAAATTTCTGACCTGTCGGCTATAGTTACAGTGTCCGATAACGGCGGAAGTTCAGGTAGACTCAGAGAAGAGATGGGAATTCCGGCCCCAGGAGATATAAGAAACTGTATCGTTGCTCTAGCTGAGGATGAAGATGTTCTCACGAAGGTTTTTAACTACAGATTTTCGGAGGGAGAAGGTCTTAAAGGCCACTCGTTTGGAAATCTGTTTTTAACGGTCCTTACTAAAATAACAGGGAGCTTTCTGGAAGCTGTAGAAACCTCTGCTGATATTTTAAAAATAAAAGGAGAGATAATACCATCAACAGATGAAGAGGTAGACCTTGTAGCAAGGTTTTCCGATGGAAAAATAATAAAAGGAGAAACCCAGATAACCGAGTACGGAAAAAAACTTGTTGCAAAAATTGAGGACATCTGGCTTGAGCCCAGCTCTCCTAAAGCCCCTGAAGAAGCTATAAGTAAACTTCTATCGGCTGACCTTATAATCCTAGGACCCGGTAGTTTGTTTACAAGTGTTATCCCAAACCTCCTTGTGCCAGAGATAAGAGAAGCGGTACTAAAATCTCCTGCGAAAAAACTCTACATATCAAACGTTATGACCCAGTATGGAGAAACAGACGGCTTTACAGTTTCAGACCATATAAATGCTATACACAACGTTGTTGGTAAACCTTTTATAGATATGGTTATCGCAAACACAAAACTTCCTCCAAATGAAGTGCTTCAAAGGTATATAAAAGAAAATGCCGAGCCGGTAGTCGTAGATGCGGCAAACATCGCAAGGCTTGGGATAGATATTTTTTCCGCTGATCTTTTGGATGAGGGAACTTATGCCAGACATAATCCCCAAAAACTTACCGCCCTTATTGAAAAAATCTTAGACTCACTAAAAGTAAATGCATAAAAAGTACATTACAAATTTTGATACGTCTAAACTTCCATCAGAAAAAGTAGACACTGTTATTGTAGGTTCGGGGCTTGCCGGTCTTTCGGTTGCAAAAAAGCTTATAGAGTTAGGTCAAAAGCCTTTAGTGCTTGCAAAAAAAACGATAGAAAGGACAAACTCATTTTTGGCGCAGGGTGGAATAGCTGCAGCAGTTTCAATATACGATGACCCAGACAAACACAAGGAAGATACCCTCAAAGCGGGAAAAGGCTTATCAAATGTAGAAAATGTAAAAGTTCTTGTTGAGGAAGGGTTAGAGAGGGTGCTAGAGCTTGTATCGGAAGGAGTTCCTTTTGATAGAAAAGATGAAAAACTTTCTTTAACAAAGGAAGGAGCCCACAGCCTCAATCGTATACTTCACGTAAAAGACAAAACTGGAGAGTACCTAACAAAACATTTGCATGAAAAGGTAAAACAGACCGCTTACATCCAGTACGGGTACTTTATAGAGGAATTTCTGGTTGAAGACGGAAAATTTTACGGAGTTGTCGTTTCAAACAAAAAAAAGAAAAAGGTGATTTATGCAAAGTCCTTAGTAATTGCATCAGGAGGATACTCCCCTCTCTTTCAGAGAAATACATCTGCCTACTTTATAGGGGGAGATGTTATATCAAAAGCTTTTAGAGCTGGTTGTGAGCTTGAAGATTTAGAGTTTATCCAGTTTCATCCAACAGCTCTAGATTTAGAAGGAGAACCTGCGTTTCTCTTTACAGAAGCATTAAGAGGAGAAGGAGCTGTCCTGGTTGATGAGGAAGGAAACAGGTTTATTGATGAACTAAAACCTAGAGATG
>JALUFA010000150.1 GCA_027052485.1 Hydrogenothermaceae bacterium | reverse complement strand
CTTATTTTTTCTTCTAGTTCTTCTGGGCTGTTGATTGATTTTACCACCTGTAGTAGGTAGTGGTTATCCTCTAGACCGTTAATGCTTTTCTTGTAGTGTCCTGTTTTATAGCCTTCTTCTTGGCGGATGTGGTTTAAAATGTTTTTGCCAATGTAAAGATAGTAAAGCTCATCAAAGGTCATACTGTCTTTTACCAATAGACCGAAGAAAAACATAGCTTCTTGAAAGTTCTTTTTAAGTAAGTTTTCAACGACCCTTTCTGCCGTGTATATAAGCTTTTTATAAAGGTCTGTTTCTCCAAGGTAGTGGTGTATGTGAACCGGGTCTATATTTAGATTTTGAAAATTCTCATTTAATCCTTGTTTAAAGTAAGTGATTAAGTAGCTGTTTACCGCTTCATCTAAAGATTTATTTTTTAGCAGTGCTAGCGACAGTAAAAAGTGCCATATATCCACAACCTCAATCTTTACGTTGTCTAGGTCTGGTGTTTGTTTTTTCCACCATTTCCATGGTAGGCTGTCTACAAGCTCGGCACACTCTATCCACGCTGCACGTATAAAGTCATCTTCCGTTCTTAGCTCTCTCCAGTTTTCGTTAATCTTTCTGTTTAACTGGTCTTGAAGTTCAAGCATATGTTTTATCTTTTCTTCCATTATAATCCCGCCGCCTTTTTTACCAGATTAAATCTTGCTTTTAGTTTTTCTTTATCCTTTTCTTCTTTAAAAAACTGTAAAATCTCTTCTTCAGTAATCTCTTTTCTTCCTTTTTTTAGCTGCTCGCACACGTAATCGGCTATTGCCAGTAGTTTTTTACACCTTTTTGATGCTGTAAACTTTGCATCTACTATTTTATCATCTTCATATTTTACGTAGCAGGCAACCCTGTGGACGCCCTCTTTTGCCTCACCCAGTTTTTCGTATCCTTGAGGTTCTTCCTCAATAAAGTTTTTTAATCCCTGTTTGTGGTATTCACTTACTTTCATCCTATTCCTCCTTTTATAGTCCAAGTAGAAATGCTACTTCTTCTGGAGATTTTCCTTCAAGGAGGTATTTAAACGCCTGCAGTCCTTTTTCGTCAGTTGAGATATATAAGGCTTTGTCTCCACTTTTAAATGGCACAACCAGAACCGGAACCCTCCACGTTTGGATGAATCTATCAAATTTCGGTTCAAAGTTTGACATTAAAAACTGGGCTTCTCTAGTTTTACCTAGAATGTAGTTTAGAAGGGCAAACATGTACTTACCCTCTGGAATTTTTGAAGCTGACTTTGCAAGCTCTTTACGGCTTTCTTTCAGGTTTCCATCTATATACTTGTTAAAACCTTCTACAAAAGCTTTTTCCTCCTCGGGTAGGTCAAGGTAAAACTCAAAAGGTATCTCCATATAGGTTTCCGCATTATCAAACTCAATAAGCTCATTCACCTGTGTAGGAAGTCTATCAGGATGCCCTTTAAATATAAGTATTGAAGGGTTTTTTTCCATTTTCATTCCTCTCAAATTTTTATAAAAATTTTAAAAATCAAAATCAAAGCTAAATATGATATTAATTTCTTTTATATTTCGCTCGTACACTTTATAGCTCAGCGCTAAGTTTTCTAAAAGCCTCAAACCTATCTCATACCATCCTGTAGTTTGAACGGATGTTTGGGATATGGGTTTAGATAAAGCTACGTAAATCCTTCTGGTTATATCCTTTTCAGCGTACACACTGGCAACGATACCTTCAGTTGGAGAGTACTTAGGAACTATTGAAACCTTAAATCCTGTGTTTAAAAAACCTCTTTCTGATGTTCCCAACGGTAAGAACTTCCTAATGGGGAAGAGGGTTTTAATAATGTTTCCTATTCCACTTAAAACTGGTAAGTTTTCCAGTGCTGTAGGTGTTTTACCAAGTAAAAGCATAGCCAGTATCTCTTCCTTTGTGTGGGGAGGTGTTGAGGCGTAATTTACTTTAATCTTATTTGGTAATGCCCCCGACACATACACGTATATGTATGTGTTAGAAACAACAGTAGATAGTCTTGCAGTTATGTAGGGAACGTTGTTTACCACTTTTATGTAAGCATAATCTATAGAAAATTTATTGCCTAAGATTTTGACCTCTCCATACAAAATAGATATTAGCCCATTGAATACAGGATTTTTTGTAGTTCCAGAGATTTTACCGTTTACGTTCACATAAGCAGAACCGTACTCACTGGAAACGTAAAGGGGAATGTACGTGTTTACTTTGATGCTAAGGTCTACCTCTGGAAAACTTTCCTTTTTCTCTTCCGAGTAGCTGGATGTACTTATCATCTCTTTTATGTTTTCTGGGATTTTTAGATTTCCTGTGAACTTAACATCTCCGGAAAGAAGTTTCATTTTCTCATAGTAGGAGAGGTTTAGGTTTGTAGATACGTATCCCTCAAAGAGTGAACTAAACTTAACAGGTAAGGTTTTGGTTTCTAGATATCCAAAAAGCTCTTTTTTTATAACGTCTCCGCTTAGGATTAGTTTAAAACTACTTGAGTTAAAAACCGAGTACTCACTTGTTCCAGTAATAAAGCTTTTAAATGTCCCTTTTTTTAGATATGCGTATAGGTCTTTAACCTTTAAAATCCCCATTGTAAATAAGCCCTTGAATCTCAAATCTTTGGAGTACAACCTAAAGTATGCGTTTTTTATAAACTGTTTTGGAGCTCCTTTATACTCTAAAGAGTATTTTATATTTCCCTTAACACTTCCAAATCTTAGGAAAACGGTCAAAATGTCAGTGTTTAGGCTTCCTTTGGTGTCTAAAATTAGATTGTTATTAAATTGGTACTCAAATCTGTTAAAGCTGCCTATTAATAGCCCTGAATAAGAAAAAGGTTCAA
>JALUFA010000149.1 GCA_027052485.1 Hydrogenothermaceae bacterium | reverse complement strand
CTAACGTTAAATACAAATACGAAAAAAAACACCAAACGTTAGTCATCTGGGAAGTTAAAGATAACTATCCAAAGTTAGCCCAAATATTAGCTAAACTCCAAAAGATACAGGTTAAAACAAAATGCTTTTATGTTAGAGCTTTAGAACCTGCAGAAGTACTTCTTAACATAAAAGAAAACTACCTATCCAAATACGGCTCTGTTGTTTTTAAGTCAAAAAAAGTGCAGGCGGTAGCCGGTGTTAAATCTTCTACTCAGGATCAGTCAAACAGTGTAATAACCTCTCTACCAAAGGTTTGTATTACCGATTCTCCAGATAGAATTAAGAAGATAAAAGATGCTTTTTCAGGATTATTAATAGATAGACCTTATCAGGTTTTAATAGAGGCTAGAATTGTTGAAATTAATAAAAACTTTAGTAGAGACTTGGGTATAAGATGGGGTTTATCAAAGAATGCTCCAGCTTGGGGAGATAGAACGTACCAGATAGGAAGTGGTTTTGGAAATAATTACATTTTTGACTTTCCAGCAGCTTCTGTAACCGCCGGTAGTGGTATGGCCATAGGATTCTCATTAATTGGCCTCACAGGACGTTTAGACCTTAGTTTATCGGCACTTGAAAGTATAGGAAAGTCTAAGGTTTTATCAAGACCAAAGATAATTACCTTGGACGGAGAACCTGCTGAGATTTCCCAAGGTTTTGAAATTCCTTATCAATCTTATTCTGCAAACTACGGAACGAACGTGGAGTTTAAAGAAGCAGTTCTTAAACTCAGTGTTGTACCTAGAACCTTACCTGATGGAAACATTGTTATGAATATAACCCTCTCCCAAGATGTACCGGATTTTGGAAGAGCAGTAAACGGACAACCACCTATTAACACCAAAAAAATAACAAGTAAAGTGGTTGCTAAAGATGGGATGACAATTGTTATCGGTGGCATATTAGAGAAAAAATCTTCAACAGCCACAAAAGGGGTTCCAGTTTTACACAGAATTCCTCTTTTAGGATGGCTATTTAAGAACAAACTCATAACAAAAGAAAACAGAGAACTTATGATATTCATAACACCAAAAATAATTTACGAGTAAGGGTTAAAACATGTATGACTTAGTTATAATAGGCTCGGGTCCCGGTGGATATGAGGCAGTACTTACAGCCGTTAGGAAAGGGCTAAAGGTAGCCCTTGTAGAAAAAGATAAACTCGGTGGAAACTGCTTAAACCGAGCCTGTATACCAACTAAGTACTACGCCGCTGGAAGCCACATCATAGAAAAACTTCCCTTTTTTAAGAGATATGGAATAGAGATAGAAAATAGAGGAGTATCTTTTAAAGATGCTTACGAAGGGAAAAATGAGGTTATATATAGACTAAGAAAGAGTTTTCTAAAACTGCTTAAAACGGCAAAGGTTGACACAATCAAAGGTAAAGGTTTCATTACAGGAGAAAAAGAAGTCCTTGTAAAAGGAAAAGAAGAAAAAATACTAAAAACAAAATACATACTCATAGCTACAGGCTCAAAACCTACAAAACTTGGCAACCTTACTCCTGATAATGAGTACATACTAACAACTGACTACTTTATGGAAGATTTAGATAAACTTCCTGATAGACTACTCATTGTAGGTGGTGGAGTATCTGGTTGTGAGATAGCATCTATTGCAAGAAGGTACGGTAGTAAAGTTCATGTGGTTGAGCTTCAGGATAGATTACTACCAAGCCCTTCAGTTTCAAGATTTATATCAAATATGCTACTAAAAAAGTTTAAAAAGCTTCGAATAGAGGTACATCTGAAAACTTCTGTAAAGGACGTAGAAAAAACCAATAACGGCCTGAGAGTAATCTTATCCAATGGTGAAGTTATTGAAGTTGACAAAATACTACTATCAGTAGGTAGGGTTCCAAATTCAGAGGTTGATAATCTTGGCATTCAAAAAGATGAGAGAGGTTTTATAAAGGTTAACCAATATTTACAGACCAACTACCCAAACATTTATGCGGTAGGGGACGTGATAAATACACCTATGCTAGCATACACCGCCCAACACGAGGCAAAAGTTGCTCTCTATAATATTCTCAATCCTAATAAGAAAAAAACTCCTATTTATGAGCCTTTACCATTTGCAATATTTTCTGCCTATGAGATAGGATACGTTGGAGAAAATGAAGATACGGCAAAAGAAAAAGGTATAGAGATAGAAGTGGGACAGTACACCTATACGTTCAACGAAAAAGCTGCCGATGAGTTCGAGACAGATGGAGTGGTTAAACTTATTTTTGAAAAATCTTCTAAAAAACTTATAGGTGGGTATATTGTTGGATACAATGCTTCTGAGCTTATCCATGAAATACAGCTAATGATAAAGGCAGGCTACACGGTGGAAGAAGTACACGAGCACATATACTTTCATCCGTCCTATAGTGAGCTTCTTACTTTTGCCAGCTATGATATAGCCGTGGGTAAATTATTTTAGGGATTGAAGCTCTCTTATTATCTTCGGGTTGAGAACTTCCCAAGGGTAAAAGTCCTCTTCCTCATAACCAAAATGACCGTAAACTGAAGTTTTTCTGTATATAGGTTTTCTTAGGTGTAGATACTCTATAATACCTGCAGGAGAAAGGTCAAATAGCTCTTTTACCTTTGTAAGGAGCTTTTCTTTATCTATGTTTTTATCAATTTTTATATCTACAGATACAGGATAAGTACCACCTATTATGTAAACCATCTCTACAATAGCTTTATCTGCAAGGCCAGCAGCTACTATATGTTTGGCTATATGTCTAGCCATGTATGAGGCTGACCTATCTATCTTAGTCGGGTCCTTACCAGAAAAGGCACTGCCTCCAGATGGGGCTGATGTACCGTACGAGTCGGCAATAATCTTTCTTCCTGTTAGTCCTGTGTCTGCCATTGGACCACCAATAATAAAACGGCCAATAGGGTTTACTACTATCTTTGTATCAGATGTCAACAATCCTTCAGGAACGTTCTTTTTTAAGATTTCATCTATCAAAAACTCTGCTAGTGTCTCTTGGGAAACGTAAGGCTCATGCTGAACGAGTAGGGTTATACTGTCAAGTTGTTTAGGTTTACCATCCTCATAACTAACAACGGCAATACACTTTCCATCAGGTCTTAAAAAGTCAACGATATCATCTTTCCTTGCTTCATCTATTTTCCTTACAATTGTGTTTGCGATATTACAGGCCACTGGCATGTAGTTTTCTGTTTCACTTGTTGCATAACCTACCACAATACTTGTATCGCCAGCAGCATGGGAAGGAAGTCCCATCGCAATCTCGGGGCTCTGGTCGTTAATAGTGGTTATAACTCCTGCCGTATAACCGTCAAACCCGTATTCTGGCTTTGTGTAGCCTATGTCAATAAGTACGTTTCTCGCAATGTTAGGAATATCTACGTATGAGTCTGTAGATATTTCTCCTGCTACATAAACAAGACCAGTCGTAACCAGTGTTTCTATTGACGTCTTACAGTACGGGTCTTTCTTTATAAGCTCATCTAGAATGGCATCCGATATCTGGTCTGCAATCTTATCTGGATGTCCCTGACAGACACCTTCAGCACTGTGTATGTATTTCATCGTTTATCCTTTTACTCGCAGTTATCTTCAAGTATAGCCCCTTTGTTTGCAGATGTAACGAGGGCTGAGTATCTTCTAAGCCATCTACTTTTTATCTCTTTCTTTTTAGGCTTAAAGTTTTTCATTCTTCTTTCAAACTCTTCTTCAGGTATTAAAAGCTCTATCTTTCTGTTTGGTATATCTATAAGGATTTCATCTCCATCCTGAATGATACCTATTGGGCCACCTGCCGCTGCCTCTGGAGATATGTGCCCTATACATGCTCCCCTTGTAGCTCCAGAGAATCTACCATCGGTGATTAAGGAGACTTTATCTCCAAGTCCCATTCCCATTATCGCAGACGTTGGAGATAGCATTTCCCTCATTCCAGGTCCACCTTTTGGACCTTCGTACCTAATAACAACAACATCTCCAGCTTTTACTTTACCACCGGTAATACCTGCTATAGCCTCTTCTTCGCTATCAAAGCATACAGCTTTTCCTCTGTGTACCATTATTTTTGGGTCTACCGCTGCAGCTTTCACAACACCACCGTTAGGAGCTATATTTCCAAATAGTACAGCAAGACCTCCTTTTTCACTGTAAGGGTTGTCTATAGGTCTTATAACGTTTGGGTCTTTTATCTCTGCATTTGCAATATTTTCACCTAACGTTTTTAGGGTTACCGTAGGTCTATCCAGATGCAGTAATCCTTTCTTCGAGAGTTCTTTTAGTATTGCACTTACACCACCGGCTCTGTCTAGGTCTTCAATGTGGTACTGGGATGCTGGAGCAAGTTTACATAAGGTAGGCGTCCTATCTGAGATTTTATCTATCTCTGCCACATCAAAGTCTATTCCTGCTTCGTACGCAAGGGCTAGGAGGTGTAAAACGGTGTTTGATGAACCTCCCATTGCAATATCTAGGGTAAATGCGTTCTCTATAGCATCTTTATTGACGATATCTCTAAACTTCAGGTCAGCCTCTATCAGTTTTAAAATCTGTTTTCCTGCCTGTCTTGCTAGTTCCTGTCTTCTAGGGTCAACTGCGAGAATTGAACCATTACCGGGGAGAGCAACTCCTAAGGCTTCCATTAAGCAGTTCATAGAGTTTGCTGTAAACATTCCAGAACATGAACCACAGGTAGGGCATGCGTTTTGTTCTACGACTTTTAGCTCTTTTTCATCTATTAGTCCTTTTTTATAAGCTCCCACCGCTTCAAACGCAGATGCTAAATCTATCGGTGTGCCATCTGGTTTGTGGCCGGCAGCCATAGCTCCACCGGATACAAAGATAGTTGGAATGTTAAGTCTCGCTGCTGCCATAAGCATTCCCGGCACAATCTTATCGCAGTTTGGAATACAAACAAGACCGTCAAGCTTATGGGCTTCTACCACTGTTTCAACACTGTCGGCGATAAGCTCTCTACTGGGTAGTGAGTAGTGCATTCCTGAGTGTCCCATTGCAATTCCATCGTCTACGCCAATAACGTTAAACTCAAACGGAACGCCACCGGCTTCTCTTATTGCATCCTTTACTATCTGTGCGAACTCTCTAAGGTGTACGTGTCCCGGAATTATGTCTATATATGAGTTTGCAATTCCGATAAATGGTTTTCCAAAATCCTCCTCACTTAAACCACAGGCTCTAAACAAACTTCTGTGAGGGGCTCTTTCTGCTCCTTTTTTGACTATATCACTTCTCATTTAAACTCTCCTTATCTAGTTTTCTAGTAGGTATTTATAAATAGCCATTCTTGTAAAAAGACCGTTTTCTACTTGGTCTAAAATTAAGCTTCTATTTCCGTAAACCAGCTCACTTTGAATTTCTACTCCTCTATTAACCGGCCCTGGATGCATTATAACCGCATCATCCTTCATCATGTTTATTCTTCTCTGATTTAGACCGTACTTGATAGAGTACTCGTTTAGGGATGAGAAAAACGGTTTTTTCTGTCTTTCAAGTTGTATTCGTAAAAAGATTACAACGTCTTTGTCTGGTAGGGCATGGTCTAGGTCAGTGTAAACGAAATCTATATCAAATGGCTCTAAATGCCTAGGAAGCATTGTTTTTGGTCCACATATACTAACCTTAGCACCCAAGTCTGATAAAAGCTTAATGTCTGACCTTGCTACTCTACTGTGGAGTATATCGCCTACAATCAGGATTTTCAGTCCTTCAATTTTTCCTTTTTTTTCCAGTATAGTAAAAGCGTCTAGAACTGCCTGTGTTGGATGTTCGTGGGCTCCATCTCCTGCATTTATAACGTGGGATTTTACCTCTTTTGCTATTAACGCCGGAGCGCCGGACATAGAGTGTCTTAAGACGATAAAATCAGAGTGCATAGCCTCTAAGGTTTTTATTGTATCGTAAAGGGTTTCTCCTTTTTTTACAGATGAAGAGGATGAGGAGATATTAACTACATCTGCTCCTAGGATTTTCCCTGCAAGTTCAAAAGAGGTTCTTGTTCTTGTTGAGTTTTCAAAAAATGTAAGTAAAACCGAGTATCCTCTCAGTGTTGAAAGCTTTGTCTCTCCGTTTTTATACTTGTTTTTAAAGTCTTGAAAATTTTCGTATATCTGGTAAAATCTTCTCTCATTTAGCTGGTTTACGGAGATAAAATCTTTCATGAAGTCCTCTGTAAAAAGTTTAAACAGTAATAATTATATAAACTTTTTTTCTATTTTACCGAAAATAAACCTCACTATGGAAAATAAAATTTTAATTTCGTTTGTTATAGCTTTTTTAGTTTTTGTAGTAGTTTCATTTTTGATTGTAGAGGGAGATGTAATAGACTTTATTACAAAGGCACTGCCTGACGGAAAAGTTGTATCACTTTACATTGAAAGTTAGTTAATCACTTTATCAGGTTGTAGGATTTTATTTTCTTTAATAATTCCAGTGCCTAGAAACTTTCCATCTTTTGAAAAAACCCTAACTAAACCTTCTTTATCAAAAGGTACCTTAAACCTCTGGCCTAGTAAAAACCTACGGTCAAACCCTTCGTCTAAATAAATAGCTGGGATAAACGATAGGGCTTTATCTAAAGGAATAAGGTTTTCTATCAGCTTTTCAGAAGTTATCTCTTCAAGCTTTAAACTTTCCTCTACAGAAAAGTCTCCTACCTTTGTTCTTCTGAGGGAATATGTGTATGCACCACAACCGAGTTTATCGCCTATATCTTTTATTAAACTTCTTATATATGTACCTGAAGAGCAACTTACCTTTATCACAAAGTAAGGTTTTTCTATGCTTAAAACGTCTATCTTGTAAATTTTTACCCTTTTTGGCTTTAACTGGGGTATTATCCCTTTTTTCGCAAGTTGATAGGCTCTTTTTCCCTGTATTCGCTTTGAAGAGTAGGCTGGTGGCATCTGGTCGTACTCACCAACAAATGACAGAATGGCGCTTTTAATCTCTTCATCTGAAACATCACACGGTTTTTCCTCTATTACTTTTCCGCAAATATCGTAAGTGTCGGTTATCTTCCCAAGTTCTCCGGTTGCCAGATACTCTTTATCAAGCTTTTGAAAGTACTCGGTAAATCTGGTTGCCTTTCCAACGGTTATAACCATCAAGCCTGTTGCAAAAAAGTCTAGTGTTCCAGTATGCCCCACCTTTTCCTTTTTTCCTAGAGCAGCTTTTACCTTTTGAACTAGGGTGTTTGATGTGATGTTTGCTGGCTTATCTATCAGTAAGATTCCGTTCATCTTTACCTCAGTCTAAAATCTTTTTGGCCTCTCCTACAAGGTATAGCGAGCCTGTAATAAGTAATATATCATCTGAACCTAGTTTTGATTTTGCAACGTTAAGGGCTTGCTGTAAGTCCGGTATGTAGGTTTCTTCGTTTACGTCATCCTTTGTCAAACCTCTAGACACGGGAATTTTTGTGATAATCACTTCTCTAGAGTGCTTTTTTACAATATCTAGGTTTTTTTCTAAATCCTTGTCTTTCATCCCTGAAAAAACAGTTATAATGCCTCTGTCTGGGTAAGCAGCCTTTACAGTTTCATATAGGGTTTCAAGGGCATGGGGGTTGTGGGCTCCGTCAAGGATAACGGTTGGGTTTTTGGAAACTATATCAAATCTTCCCGGCCATTTTGCAGACTTTATAGCTTCGTATACCTTCTCTCTTTCAAAAGGAATATCGTACTTTTCACTGTATACTAAAAAAGCTGTTAATGCGGTTGCTGCATTTGTATGCTGATGGTAGCCAATTAACCCTGATTGAAGTTGCGTAAAGGCTGTTTCTTTAAATTTGTAGTTAAATCTTTGTAGGTTTAAGCTTTCATATAAAAAGTCTCTTTCTGCGATGTACTGCTCTTTTACGTTTCTCTTTTCCAGCCAGTTTAAGATTTCCTTCTGATTGCTGCCTACGACAACCGGTACGTTTTCCCTTGTTATTCCTGTTTTTTCGAAGGCTATCTGGTCTAAAGTGTTTCCGAGCATGTGGGTATGGTCTAACGCGACATTTGTGATTACAGAAAGTCTGGGATACACGACATTTGTTGCATCCCATCTTCCGCCAAGTCCCACCTCTAAAATTGCAACGTCCACATTGCTGTCGGCAAAGTGTTTGAAGGTAAGCAAAGTAGAAGCCTCAAAGTAAGTTAGATTAAATTTTTGTATGTAGGGCTCTAAAAGCTTTATGTACTCTCCTAAAAGCCCATCTGATATTGGTTTTTTGTTTATCTGCCATCGTTCGTTTTCTTTAACAAGGTGAGGTGAAGTAAAAAGTCCAGTTTTTAGGCCATGATATCTGAATAAGCTCTCAAGGAATGCTGATGTTGAGCCTTTACCATTTGTCCCGGCGATAAGTATACAGTTTAGTTTGTCTTGCGGGTTTCCAAGCTCTCTACAGGCTGCCTTTATTCTCTCTAAGCCCGGCTCTATCTTAAAGGTTTTTTTGTTAAAAAGGTCATACAGTTTCATTTATTATTTCTTTAAAAGGTTTTGGGGGTGAGATATGATAACCCTGCCCGTAATCAACCCCAAGGTCTTTTAATAGGTTATATGTTTCCTCGTCTTCTATAAACTCAGCTATGGTTTTTAGCTTAAGTTTTTTTGCAAGGGATACAATAGTTTCCACTATATAGTAGTTTTCTTTATTTACCTTAATATCTTTTATTAAACTTCCATCAATCTTTAAAAACTTTGCGGTTTTGTCTATTGCAAGGTCTACAACTAACTTTAGGGATGTGTACCCAGTTCCAAAGTCATCAATAGCAAATCTAACACTAGTTTCTTTATGGATTTCTTCAATTAAGCTTAGCTTCTCAACAGCCACCTGTTCTGTTATCTCAAAGATAAGCTTTTTTTCTAAGGATTTTTCCAAATCTTTAAAGGTATTATGGTTTTTCTCCAAAGAAATAGCAGAGATATTAACAAAAACTTTTTTATTTATGTTTTGAGTAAGTTTTGAGATTTTTCCTAAGATAGCCTTATCAATCTCACTAATCAGACCTGTTTTTATTGCTGTATCTATAAACCTTCCTGCTGGAATATACTGGTCGTTAGATTTTATCCTAGCGAGGGCTTCAAATGCCTCTATATCACCTGTCTCTAGACACACAATAGGCTGGAAAAACGGCTCAAGGTTACCCTTTTTTAAGGCCTGAGCCAGTAAATTTTCTTCATCTAAAAACTTTGAAAGTCTGTCTTTACTGTCAAGTTTTTCATCGTATAAAACTACTGAACCTTTATGTTCTTTTTTTGCTCTAAATAAGGTCATTTCTAGGTCAGCTAAAATTTCTTCAGGCTTTTTTTCGTTATCTTGGAGTTGAGAGCAGTAAATAGCCGTTGTGAATATAGGTGAAAATGTTAGATTATCGGTTAGATTTATACTTTCCTTTTCTATATTCTTTTTTATCTCTTCTACAAGTTTTATAGTGCTCTGTGCTTTTTGGTCTCCACATTTAAATAAGATAACAAAGTCATCTCCATTTATACGAGCAACGCTGGCTTTAGGAATTTTTTCTTTTACTATCTTTTCCAATCTCTTTCCTACTTGGGAAAGAACTTTATCACCTACTTGAAAACCGTATAGATGGTTAACTACCTGGAAGTTATTTAAATCCAAGATAGCTAAAGTAAAGTTTTGGCCTTTCTTTATTAAATTCTTTAATTTAAACAACAGTGCATTTTTATTCAAAAGACCTGTAATAGTATCTCTGTTTAAAAGTTTTTTTAATCTTCGGTTAAGTCTTTTCTGTTTTTCTTCCTGTTTTAGCTCTTTAGTAATATCAATTACCCATCCACTTAGAGCTATAACCTTTCCATTTTTATCAAGTAGTGGAACCTTTTTTATATGGAAAATCTTTTTTATACCTTGAAGATTAAACTTTTCAATATAATCAATTTTTCTCTTTTCTTTAACTGCTAGTAAGTCGGTTTCTTTACACTTTTCAACTTTTTCTGGAGGAATATACTCATAAAGTTGTTTACCTATTAAATCTTTCTTTTCTTTTTTCAGTAGAGAAGCAATATACCTATTTACATATAAGG